>NZ_JAJB01000002.1:0-34137 GCF_000583215.1 Brevibacterium sp. VCM10 | reverse complement strand
CCGCCGTCAGGTAGCAATAGAGGGGTGTCGGGGTTTCGTTCCCGGTCAGCGGCGTCGGCTGTGGCGGATCATGTCCGTGCACAGCAGGATCACGGCGATCCAGATGACGAAGAAGCCGATCCAACGAGTCGTCGACATCATCTCCCCGAGCACCGTGACGCCGAGGGTGAATTGGATGGTCGGGGTGAGGTACTGGAGCATGCCGACCCAGGACAGGGGGATGCGGCGGGCGGCGGCGCTGAAGAGGATGAGCGGGATCGCGGTGGCCGGGCCGGTGATGATGATGACGAAGACGTGCCAACCGCCGAACCCGCTGAACGTCTGCAGACCCAGCGAGCCGAGGACGATGAGGTAGATCGCCGAGGGCACGGCGAGGACGAGGCTTTCGACGGCCATGCCTTCGAGCGCGCCGACTCGGCTGCCGACCTTGTTCTTCACCAGTCCGTAGAGGCCGAAGGACAGTGCGACGGTGAACGCGAGGTACGGGACGCGGCCGAGGCCGATGCCGACGATGATGACCGCGAGCAGACCGAAGCCCACCGCAGTCCACTGCAGGGGCCGCAGCTTCTCGCCGAGGAAGATCACGCCCAGGCCGATGGAGATGAGCGGGTTGAGGTAGTAGCCGAGCGAGATCTCGACGAGTTGGTTGGTTTCGACCCCGTAGATGAACGTCGTCCAGTTGATGGCGATGAGCACCGAGGCCAGCAGCAGAACGCCGAAGAGGCGCGGTGAGCGCAGAATCCGCCAGGTGCGCAGGAAGCCGCCGGTGAAGATGAGGAGGATCGCGCAGAAGACCAGCGACCAGATGACTCGGTGGGAGACGAGCTCGAGTGCGCCGGTGGGTGCTGCGGCCGCGAAGAGCAGCGGCATCACACCCCACAGCAGGTAGGCGGAGAATCCGTTGATCAGTCCGGCACGGCGTCTTGCGCTCTCATCGGGGGCAGAGTTCTGGCTCACGGGTTTCAGTCTAGTGAGGACAGGCTGCGGGGCAGACGGCGGTACCGCCGGTGAGACTGCGGCGTGTGGATGACCGCTGTCTGCTGCTCGGCCGGTGACGATGCGAGTTTGGTCACGTCATTGTAAGGATGACCTACATTGACGATAGACTCGATGGGAATGAAAAGAGAGGTGTGAGAATGACTCGTCCCTTCCGGGTGGCCATCGTCGGCGCCGGTCCTGCTGGGATCTACGCGGCCGACCTCATGACGAAGGCAGAGCGCGACTTCGATCTGAGCATCGATCTCTTCGATCGCCTGCCGACTCCCTTCGGACTCGTCCGCTACGGAGTCGCTCCCGACCACCCGCGGATCAAGGGCATCATCAACGCCCTGATCAAGGTCCTCGACCGAGGCGACATCCGCCTGTTCTCCAACGTCGATTACGGAGTCGACCTCCACCTCGAAGAGCTCACCGATCGCTACGACGCGGTGATCTTCTCCACCGGCTGCTTCGTCGACGCCGCACTCGATCTGCCCGGCATCGATCTGCCCGGATCCTACGGGGCCGCGGACTTCGTCAACTGGTACGACTCGCACCCCGACGTCCCGCAGTCCTGGCCGCTGGATGCGCAGCGCGTCGCCGTCATCGGCAACGGCAACGTCGCCCTCGACGTCGCCCGCGTGCTCGCGAAGCAGGCCGACGATATGCACACCACGGAGATCCCCGATCACGTGTACGAGGGGCTGAAGTCCTCGCAGGTCACCGATGTCCACATCTTCGGCCGTCGCGGACCGGCCCAGGCGAAATTCACCCCGCTGGAGTTGCGTGAACTCGGCGCAGTCAAGGACGTCGACCTCATCGTCTACCCGGAGGACTTCGAGTTCGACGAAGGGTCGATGCAGGCGATCGAGTCGAGCAACCAGACCAAGCAGGTTGCGAAGACGCTCACGGACTTCACCATGCGTGAACCCACCGGAGCGAAGCGGCGTCTCCACCTGCATTTCCTGCACGCACCCGTCGCCATCCTCGGCGAGGACACGGTGACGGGGCTGCGCACCGAGCGGATGGAGCTCGACGGCTCCGGCGGTGTCAACGGCACCGGCAGCTTCCACGACTGGGAGATCGACGCCGTCTACCGTGCCGTCGGATATGCGGGCACAAAGCTGCCGCAGCTGCCCTTCGACGACCGCAAACGCGTGATCCCGAACCATGAGGGCCGCGTCGTCGACTCCGATGATCAGACCACGGCTGCCGAAGCCGATGTCGTTCAGGGCGTATACACCACGGGGTGGATCAAGCGAGGACCCGTCGGGCTCATCGGCCACACCAAGGGCGATGCGCTCGAGACCATCGGCCACGTCCTCGACGACCGTGCCGCAGGTGTGCTCACCGATCCGGTGTACCCGGACGAATCGGCCATCGTCGACCTCCTCGAATCCAAGGGCGTCGACTTCGCCGATTGGGAGGGCTACCACCGCGTCGAGGCCGCTGAGAAGGCGGCCGGTGAGACCGAGGGGCGTGAGCGGATCAAACTCGCTACCCGTGAGGCGATGCTCGCCGAGGCGCGCGGCCACGTCACGGCCGAATCCGTCGGCCAGCCGTCCGCCGGCAGCTGAAAAGTTCAAAGCAGTTCGCGCCGTTCGAGCGCCATGCATGACTGCGGCGCCTCTAGGGGCGGAGGCACCCGCACCGTCAGTGCCGTGCCCTACACCTCGCGACATATCCTCCACTCCGGTGGCCACCAGGCACCGGCAGTGACTTCTCTTCCCGATGCAACGGGTGGACGAGTCGCTGCCGGTGTCTGATGCTTCCACCGCGTAGAGTCGGAGACGTCCAGACCACGCCAGCGCACACCAAGTCACGCCCGCGCGCAGCAGATCGCACCAGCGAGCGTGGACCATTGCGCTGAAGGCCGGCAGAGGAGACCGCGTGAGAAACGAATCGCAGCTCAAGACGATCGTCGAACGTGCCTATGCCGAACGGCTCAACGCTTGGCAGACGGCGGCGGTGCGGATCAAACACTGGCTGACCGAACAACAGAAGGGCCTGCTCAAGGACAAGGACATCTCCCGCCTCGACGTCGACGGTCATCGGATCAAGGACGCGGCACGGACCTTGGCGAAGCTGACGGAGAAGGCCGACGACGATCCGGATCTGACGATCACCTCCGCCGAGGATGTCGAAGACCAGATCCGCGACATCGTCGGCGTCAAGGTGCTGTGCAAATCACCGCGTGATCAGTCGATGATGTTCGCCGCGCTGCGCGATCCCGATCAGCTGGGCGCGTTCGAACTCATCGAGTGGAAAGACTATACGGACCCGCCGAAGGCCAGCGGCTATCGCGCCTGCCACGTCATCCTGCGCATCCCGTCTGACCAAGGGCCGCCGGTCTTCGCCGAGATCCAGGTCAAGACCCGGCTCCAGGACGCCTGGAGCGAACTGACCCATGAGGACATGTACAAGCCCGGCGCTGCGATGAAGCCGAGCAAGCTGCACGGCGAATTCGCCCGTGCCATGGCGAACATGCTCGCGACCGTCGATGATATGGCCGATACCCTGGCCGTCGAGCTCACCGCGCTGACGAACCCGGAACCCGTCGTCGAGCTCGACGAACTGCGGGAACAGGACACGGGCATCGACGTCCGGGTCCGCGCGACCGGCCCGAAATATGCGCTCGCCGTCGACGGCTCGGGACGGCAGGGTCTCATCCCAGCCTTCGCCATTCGTCGCCTCAGCGGCCAGAAGGGCACCATCAAGGTCAACGATTTCATCCACCTCGATGATCGCCTCCGGGCCAGTGTCGAAGAGGACTCGAAGGGTCTGTACTACATTCCGCTCGAGCTCCCCGAACACTGACCGGCCTCTTTCGGGTTACGGCGTTACGGGCGAATACGACACCGGCCCGGTCCGCACTCAGCAGTGCGGATCGGGCCGGTGTGGTGCGCTGGCAATCAGCGGTAGTTTGTAAACTGCAGGTCGACGTCGAGGTCCTGTCCCTTGAGCAGAGCGATGACTTCCTGCAGGTCGTCGCGCTTCTTCGAGCTCACGCGCAGCTCATCGCCCTGGATCTGCGCTTTGACGCCCTTGGGGCCCTCGTCGCGGATGATCTTCGAGATCTTCTTCGCATTGTCCTTGTCGATGCCCTCCTTGAGGGACGCGTCGATGCGGTGCTCCTTGCCGGAGGGGTACGGCTCTCCGTCTTCGAGGGACTTCAGTGAGATTCCGCGCTTAACCAGCTTCGACTGGAAGACGTCGAGGATGGCCTTGACCCGGTCCTCGCTGTTGGCCTTCATCTGCACGGCTTCCCCGCTCCAGGCGATCGACGCATCGGTGCCGCGGAAGTCGTATCGGGAGTTGATCTCCTTGGCCGCCTGATTGAGCGCGTTGTCGGCTTCCTGACGGTCGACCTTGCTGACGATGTCGAATGAGGATTCGCTGGCCATGAATGCTCCTTTGTCTGCAATCGGTGGTGCCCGTCTGAAACGGGCGAGGCTGGTGCCCCCGAGTCTAGTCGAGGCCCCGAATTGTGATCTGCGTCTACCGAGTTGGTGATTCGGGTCCGAGCCTTGTATTCTTTTTAGGTGCTCATCGAGCGCTGACTGCGGCAGATTGCCCGAGCGGCCAAAGGGAGCTGACTGTAAATCAGCCGGCATTGCCTTCATAGGTTCGAATCCTATATCTGCCACGCAGAAGGAAGCGGCCCCGTGACTTGTGGAAACACAAGACGCGGGGCCGCTTTCGTTGTCTCGCGGCACCGACGTCGGGAAAGTGGGTCGCATTCGGACATCTGCGCAAAAATCTAGGTCAGCATCGGACCTTTCCAGCCCCGGAGAATATCCGATGGTGGCCTAATTTTTGGGCAGCGGTCGATCGCATTGAAGTCCTTGCGGACCGCGTGCCGCGACGCCTACCGTGTGAGGACATGACGCGGATCAGGACGTCGGTCGCGACCCGGATCCGCCCGAGGAGAGGCGAGACGATGAGCGAGGATCCGAGTGACGAAGAATCGCCTCAGCGCTTGAATTCGCTCGAGGACCGCAACGCTGTCGTCGAATCCGCTCTCGACCGAGCTATCAAGCGCGGGGACTTCGACGATCTGCCGGGCCTCGGCAAACCGCTGACCGGTCTGCACGGCTCATCCGATCCCGACTGGTGGATCAAGCAGAAGATGGATTCCGAGGGCATCAACGGTGTCGCTCCGGCCGCCTTCCAGCTGCGCAAGGAGAACGCCGTCCTCGAGGACACCGTCGACGCCTTCACCGAAGAATCTGACGTCCGCGACTACCTCGCCGGCTTCAATGCCCGGGTGCGGGAGGCCGTGATGGATCTGCGCGAGGGCCCGCCCGTGTTCACTCCGCCCCGCGACGTGGAAAACGAGGTCGCCGCATGGCGGCGGCGTCGGAATGCGAAGAAGAACGACTCCGTCACCGAGGCGGAACCGGGGGATCAGCCCGTCGATCCGGAGTCGGTGGGTTCACCTCGGCGATGGTGGCATCGTTTCCGTCGCTGAAGCGGGATCGGGCATCGGCAGCCACATCAGCTGGACTCCGCCGCGCACGCCGCACGCCGCCGTGCAAGCCGCCGCGCACGCTTGCGGCTAGACCGTGTGCGTCTCCTTCGCCAGGCGTTCGACCGCCAGGTGGGCCAGGAGCGCCGCCTGATCGCCGAGCACCGAATCGTCGAAGATGACGAAGGGGGAGTGGTTGTTTCCCTGTCGTTCCGCGGGAACGTCCGTGCGTTCGGCACCGAACATGAGATACGTGCCCGGGACTTCGCGGAGGACGAATGAGAAGTCCTCGCTCGGCATGATCGGCTGCTCGAGGAGCTGCACCCGGTCCTCGCCGAGGAATCCGCGGAGTTCGTCCATCGCCCACGCGGTCTCGTCGGCGTCGTTGACCGTGACCGGATATTGGACGGCGAAGTCGACCTCCGCGGTGCATCCGTGGGCCGCGGCGATGCCATCGGCCAGCTGCTTCGACCGGGTGCGGACGATGTCGAGTGATTCGTCGGACAGCGTACGCACGGTCGCGCCCATGGTCGCCGAGGCGGGGATGACGTTGATCGCGTCCGAGGCGTGCAGCTGGGTCACGGACATTGCGATCGGGTCGAAGACGTCGATGCGGCGGCTGACCATGTTCTGCAGCGCCGTGACGAGCTCGGCCAGGGCCGGCACCGGATCGACCGCGGTCTGCGGTTGGGAACCGTGACCGCCGCGACCGTGAATGGTCACCCGCAGGGTGTTCGACCCCGCCTGCAGAGTTCCCGGCCGGGTGGCGGCCACGCCGCGCGGGCCCGGGTACACGTGCGCTCCGAACGCGGCTATCGCCCTCGTGCCGGAGGCGTCGAGCACGCCTTCGTCGATCATCACCGACGCTCCGTTGCAGCCTTCCTCTCCGGGCTGGAACATAAAGACGACGTCCCCGGCCAGCCGGTCGCGATGCGCGTGGAGCAGTCGCGCGGCTCCGACGAGACCGGCCGTATGCAGGTCGTGTCCGCAGGCGTGCATATGTCCGTTCGTCGAGGCGAACGGCTCATCCGTCTCCTCGGTCACCGGGAGGGCATCCATGTCTCCGCGCAGCAGCACTGCTGGAGCGGCGGCCGGTCTGTTCGGATGCGATCCGCGCAGGACGGCCACCACCGAGGTGGTGCCCACACCCGTGGTCACCTCGAGATCGAGTCCGGACAGGGCGTCGAGGACCGCAGCCTGTGTGCGGGGCAGGTCGAGGCCGACCTCTGGGAACGTGTGCAGGGAACGTCGCAGCTCCTGCAGCGCCGGGAGCAGAGCCCGGCCATCGGCGAGCAGATCGTGCATGGTGGCCTTTCCGGTGGGGAATCAGCGTCGTCGGGGCGAGGGCCCCTGGCAGTCGGCAGAGTGGTCAGAGCAGGCTGACGAGCACGCTGGCGATGACGACGGAGCCGGCCGACACCGAAGTGAAGCCTCCGACGAGCATGGGCGGAAGCATGACATTGAGCAGCGCTTCCTTCTCATCGTCGTCGCGGGCGATGGACCGGGCGACCTCATTGGTGAGCAGATAGTCGGCTGGGAAGCCGTACATCGCTGTCAGCGCCACCGACATTCCCAGCGGGGCCTTCCAACGCAGCAGCTTCGTAGCGATGAAGCCGCCGATGACGATGCCGGCGCCGCCGACGACGAGGATGGTGATCGTCGGCAGGAACGCGTTGATGACGTCCTGCACGGACGCGGAGACCAGCGGGGCCATGACGATCGCGATGACGCCGGCCATGGCGACACCGAAGGAGTTCGACCGCTCCATGGCTTTGTCCGGTGAGAGGCCGATCGCGGCCGCGGCGATGCCGAGCAGGAGGGCGAGGATCGAGGACGGGATGTGCGTGGGCACGGCCAGCAGCGTTGCGATCGATCCGCCGACGAGGATGAGGAAGAGCATGAACAGCTGATTGTCGACGAGGAAGGACGGCAGGGTCACGAGCTTCTTCTTCTGCGCGGCCTCCTCTTCCTCTTCGTGATGGGCGGCGGCGAGCTCGTCGAGTTCGCCGCTGTCGCGCAGCTTCGTCGCATAGCGGCGGAGCAGGAAGTTCGTCAGCGGCATCGACGGCAGGGATTGGAGCATGAGCACGAGCGCGGGGAGGACGATGATCGCCGAGGCGGCCCCCTGAGCCGTGAGCCCCTCGGTCGTCAGACTGGTGGCGACGATGCCGCCGGCCAGCGGTCCGGAACCGGCGACGAAGGTGTCGAAGCCGAAGATCGGGGCGACGACTGCGAGGATGAGGAGGACGGCGACGAGCATGCCCGAGAGGGCGATGATCACCGAACGCCACTGCTTGGCCATCACCCGCAGCGGGATGAGCGTGCCCATATGGAACAGCAGCGGAGCGACGAGGATCGTGTAGATCTGCACGAGCATCGAATCGTCGACGATCGACTCCGGAACGATGCCGATCTTGGCGAAGACGAAGATGCCGAGCATCGCGACCAGCAGACTGGGGATCCGCGCTTTCGACCAGATCGAGACCAGCTCGCCGAGAGCGATGAAGGCGAGGACGATTGCGGCGGCGAAGATGGCTTCCATGGACGTTCCTTACAGCTATTGAGTGGACCAGCTCACAAGATACTACGTCGCGGGCCGCGCTCGGAGGTTTCGACGAGATTTCCTGATAGCCGGGACTTGACCGTTGCGGCGGGGCGACGGTCATCGAGGGCAGGGCATAGGCTGAAGGCATGAGTTTTCTGCAGTTCCTCCACGAACGAGGCATCGTTGAACGTCCCGGCGCGGGGCGCCGGCCGCTGGTGATCGCGCATCGAGGGTATTCGGCGGTCGTGCCCGAGAACAGTTTGGCCGCGGTCGATGCCGCGCGAGCCCTCGGCGTTGATTTCATCGAGGTCGATACCTCGACGAGCGCCGACGGGGTTCCCGTGATCCTGCACGATGCGGATCTGGACCGGACCACCAACCGCAAAGGCCCCGTGGCTGGCCTGACCGCCGAGGAGCTGTCGTTCGTCGACGCGGGATCATGGATGGGCCCCGGATTCCACGGAGTGCGGATCCCCACCTTGGCCGCCGTCATGCGCGACATCCAGCACCGAGGCGGCGAACTCCTGCTCGAACTCAAGGGGGAGTGGTCCTCCGGTGCGGTGGCGCGGATCGCCGAACTCGTCGTCGAGACCGGCATCGCCGACCGCATGATCGTCCAATCGTTCAATATCGAAACGCTTGAGACCTGTCGGGATATGCTGCCGATGGCGGCTCGCTTCCTGCTGCGCATGGTTCCCAAGCCCGAGGACATCGAAATCGCTCGCGAACTCGGAGCGGTGGCGATCAATCCTTCGTACAAGGGATTCACGATGCGCAGATCGGTGGTCACCGAGATCATGGACAACGACCTCGGCGTCTTCGTCTGGACTGCTGACGAGATGAACGAGTGGCGGGAGCTCCTCACCGCCGAGGTCGACGGGATCATCACCAATCATCCCGGTCGTCTGCAGGGCTTCCTGGCGGGGCGCTTCGACCCGGTGCAGTAGGGGTCTCTTCTGGCGGTGAGGGTGACTCTGCGCCGTCTGCGGAAGTGGACAGCGCGGCGCAGAGTGCCTGTGAGCGACGTCACCGAATCCCGATTTGCCCCGGCCGCGCAAACCCGTGTAAATTCTTACCTGTTGCCCCGATAGCTCAGTCGGCAGAGCATCTCCATGGTAAGGAGAAGGTCAAGGGTTCGATTCCCTTTCGGGGCTCTCGTGCCGCCTAGAATGCGGCGCTGGGGCGGGGTAGCTCAGCTGGTTAGAGCGCACGACTCATAATCGTGAGGTCGGGGGATCGAGTCCCCCTCCCGCTACTTCAGAAGCTCCCCACCAGACCAAATGGTCATGGTGGGGAGCTTTTCTCATGCTCGAAACCGTCCGACTTCGAGGGTCGGCTCTTCGGCTTCATTTCGAAACGAAACGTTGTGTTGCGGAATTGTTGTGACGTATGCAATGCTCTGAATATGACTGAGAGCACAACGAAGGGCAGGCCCCTCGACGACGACCTGACCCGACGTGTTCTCGCCGCCGTGCGCTCGCAGCTCGAAGACTCCGGTTTCGTGAATCTCAACATCGAGAAGATCGCTTCGTCCGTCGGATGCGGCAAGACGACGATCTACAGAAGGTGGCCGACCAAACCAGAGCTCGTTGCGGCCGCCATCGTCGACGGACTCAAGCTGGGCGATATGCCGGACACCGGTGACGTCGTCGAAGACCTCGTCGAACATGCGTGGCAGAATCTTGAGAACTTCCGCCGGTCGAAGGAGGAGGCAAAGAACAACGGGCTGCTGTTGGCGATGTTCAACATGGACGTCATCCCGATAATCTCCGATTCCTTCATGAAGGTTCGCCACGCCATGGGACGCGAAATCCTCTCCAGGGCGGTCGAGCGCGGTCAGATGAGCGACGAGGTGGATCAGGACGCCATCATCGACGCTCTCGCCGGCTTCACACTCTTCCGCGTCACGCTCAAGCCGGACCTGAAGGCTCATGACGACGAAGAGCTCAGAGGCACCTACCGCAGCCTCGTCCGTTCGCTCATCGGGAGAGCACCGGAGCCCCGCTGACCACACCCCTTCGCGACGACCAAACAGTTGCCGCGCCAAACCGAAGCACCGCGAAAGGACCACGATGACCGTCACCGAATCCGGGCTGGCCGGAAGGTCGAACAAGCGAATCCTCGCCGTCGTCGGATTCCTCGTCTTCGTCGAATTCTCCAGCGGATTCCTCCAGGGGTACTACCTGCCGCTGCTCGACGCAGTGCGCGACCACCTCGGCGTCTCCGATGCCTCCATCGCCTGGTTCATCACCGTGCAGACCCTCGCCGCGGGAGTCTGCGTCCCGATCCTGTCCAAGCTCGGGGACATCTTCGGCCACCGCCGCATTCTGCGCATCGGCATCGTCACCGTCCTCATCGGCACCGTGCTCGTCGCTTGGGCCCCCAGCTATCCTTTGGTCCTGCTGGGTCGCGTCCTGACCGGACCGATCGCTGTCTGGCTGCCTCTGGAATTGGCCATCGTTCACAACCAGATCCAAGGCGAGACCGCACGTCGTGCGATCGGCATGCTCATCTCCGCCCTGACGATCGGCGCTCTGATCGGATCGCTTGCCGCTGGGTTGTTTTCCTCCCTGCTGCCGTCGATGGCTGCTCAGCTGATGGTCCCGGTTGTCATGGTCGCCATCTCGGCCGTCTTCGTCTGCACGCTCGTCCCTGAGTCGACCGCGCGCACCTCACCGGTCATCGACTGGCTCGGCTTCATCCTGCTTGCGCTGTTCATGCTGGTACTCCTTGCCGGAATCAAGGCCGTGACCTCACAGGTGAGCCTCGGCGCCGCACTCATCGCTGCTGCGATCGTCCTCACCGGGGTCTTCGTCTGGTGGGAGCTGCGCACCGGCTCTCCAGCACTCAATCTGCGTGTGCTCACCTCGAACCGCCTCTGGCCGGTGTACGTCACGTCGTTCCTCTTCGGAATGGTCCTCTTCGGAACCCAGAGCATCACGACGACCTTTCTCGCGGGCCGACCGGAACTGGTCGGATACGGGTTCGGACTCAGCGCCGGAACGATCTCCCTGATCAATGGGACGAACATGCTCCTCGCCGCCGTCGGCGCCGCTGTCTACGCCTACATTGCGAAAGGCATCTCGCTCAAGGGCGTTCTCATCCTCGGCTCGGGGACCATTGCGATCTCTCAGCTGCTCCTCATCGTCGGCCATGCTTCGTTGCCGCTGGTCGTCGTTGGCATCGCCCTCGCCGGCTTCGGGTCCGGACTGCTCCTCGGCGGCCTCCCCGCCGCGACCACCGAGGCTTCTCCCGCCGACGAGACGGGAATCGCCACCGGAGTGTACAACTCCGTCAAGACACTCGGGGGAGCCCTGGCCGGAGCTGTCTTCGCTCTCATCCTCGGACTGTTCATCATCCCCGAGGCCGGGGCCTCCGGAGTGGGAGGCTACATCTCCATCTGGGTGATCTGCGCAGCTGCTACGGGCCTGTGCCCAGTGCTCCTCGCCCTCATCCGCCCGGAGAAGAAACCGGCCGCGCCGACGTCGGTCCCAGCTACCACAGCAGCCGGCCAGACATCACAAAGCGTGTGAAAGTCACCAGACCGCATCGGCAGCTGACCGATCAGACCAGCGCTCCACGCTAACGAGCGCCTCACCACCGAAAGGAACACCATGTCCACTGCCCAGCTCCCTTCAACCATCCCCGGCGCCGACCACCTGCTGCTGCGCGGGGCCACCCTCATCGACGGCACTGGGGAAGCCCCGGTCGCCGCTGCCGAGATCGAGGTCAGGGACGGACGGGTGGTCTATTCAGGACCGGCACGTGAGACCGCACCCGCCGGTGCCACGCTCGTCGATCTGAGCGGAAAGACAATCCTGCCCGGGTTCATCGACGCCCACGTCCACTTCGGAATGTCGATCGAGGATCAGCCTGCCGACGCGGGCCGCTTCGAGTCAGAACGAACTTTCAGAGCAGCGCTCAATGCCCGGAAGACGCTCATGGCCGGAGTGACCACGGCCCGCGACCTCGGCGGACTCGACCGCGGCTACCGCGATGCGATCGCGGCCGGACTCATCCAGGGGCCGCGCACCCATCTCGCCCTCGTGCCACTGTCGCCGACCGGCGGACACACAGACTTCACGATGCCCAACGGACGTGCGGTGCCGATGCACATGCCGGTCGACCCGATCATCGACACCGACGACGATGTGCGGCGGACGATTCGCCTCCTGGTCCGGAGCGGAGCCGACGTCATCAAGGTCTGCACGACAGGAGGCGTATCCAGCCCGTCAGACACCCCCGATGATATCGGCGTCCCCGAAGAACACGTGCGACTCATCGTCGCCGAAACAGCGAAGCGAGCCGGACAGCCCGTCGCCGCACATGCCCAAGGTGCCGAAGGCATCAAAGCCGCCATCCGCGGCGGTGTGAGGTCTGTCGAACACGGCTACGGAATCGACGATGAGGGCATCGACCTCATGCTCGAGCACGGAACCTTCCTCGTCCCGACCCTCAGCAGCGCTTTGCGTGTGCCCGACCCGGCAGCGGTTCCCGGCTACCTGTATGAGAAGAAGGTGAAGTGGTCGGCAATCGCCCGCGAGCGCGTCGCCGCCGCACTGGCAGCCGGAGTCAAGGTCGCACTCGGCACTGATTCGGGCGTCTGCCCGCACGGTGAGAACCTCCGCGAACCCGTCCACTCAGTCGAGCTCGGCCTGACGCCGATGCAGGCGATCGTCGCCGGAACGAAGAGCGCCGCCGAACTGCTCCGCCTCGACTCCGACCTGGGAACCCTCGAAGAGGGCAAGCTCGCGGACTTCATAGTCATCGACTTCGACCCGCTCGAGGACATCACTCCGCTGGCGACTCCGGACAACGTCAAGGTCGTCGTGCAGGGTGGGGCAGTGGTCAAGGACACCGCAGCATGGTTCGATTCGGCACCGGTCCGGCCACGGCTGGCACAGTGACCACGCAGACATCCGCTATGGCCCTGGACCTGACGGCGCAGATCGAGCAGATCAGGTCCGGGACCGAAACGGCCGAGGCACATCTCGCTGCCTCATTCACCGTTGCCGATGAGGTGAATGACCGCATCGGTGCGATCCTCGAGCGCTTCGACGACTCCGCGGCGACGGCATGCCGCAGCACTGAGACAGCCGGGGGCGTGCTCGCCGGACTTCCGCTGGGAATCAAGGCGAACATCGCCGTCGCCGAGGCGGTCCCGACTTCACAGAGCCGCGTCTTCGATCAGGGCTTCCACCAGGGCAGGGACTCCGAGGTCGTCGCCCGCCTAAGACGGGCCGGGGGAGTCATCGCGTACACAACGACGATGGTCGAACACGCTGCCGGTCGCCCTGATCCTGCGCTCGGGTTTCCGATTCCCCGCAACCCCTGGGACCCGACGCGCTGGCCCGGGGGCTCGAGCTGCGGAACGGCGATCGCGATCAGCCTCGGAATCATCTCCGCCGGCCTCGGCACCGACACCTCCGGAAGCTGTCGGATCCCCGCCGCCTACTGCGGCGTGACGGGACTGCGACCGGCCTCCGGTTCGCTGCCGATGGACGGCATCATGCCGGCCGCGCCGAGCCTCGACATCGTCGGCCCCATGGCCAGAAGCGCCAGGGACTGCCGCCTGCTCCTGGAAGTGATGCGCAGCAAATCCGTCGGCTCCTCACGAGGCGGTCAGACACCGCGCGTCCTCGTTCCGCGGCAGGTCGTCGACTCGCCGCGGATCTCCGCCGAGGCAGCCGCTGCGTTCGATCGTGCGCTGGAGACGCTCGGGACCGTAGGACTCGAAATCGTCCCTATCGATCTGCCCTATCTCGATCAGCTCATCTCAGCGACGCTGACGATCATGCTCCGCGAGATGTACGTTGTCCACCGTGATCGCCTGGTCTCGCGCTGGAGAGACTACGGTCGATCCTTTCGTCGGCTCGCCCTCGTCGGTGCGCTGGTCTCGGACGAGGCCTACGCAGCCGCACAGTCCTCGGCTGCGCAGCTGCGGGGACGACTCGAGGACCTCCTCGCCGAGGCCGCCGTGCTTGCGCTTCCGGCCTGGCCCTCGTCCGCGCCGCCCTATGTGTTCAGAGGTGGAACACCGCAGGACGAGTGGAATCTGACCGCGGCCTTCTGCGCCTCCGGAAACCCGGCACTGGCCGTCCCGATGGGCTTCGACGATGCGGGACTGCCGTTGTCATTGCAACTCGTCGGGTCCACATCGGATAGGACGGGTACGCAGGCCGCGACGGTCGGGGAGAACGCGATCCTGAACGTCGGCGAACTCTTCCAATCGCACACCGATCACCACCTGCGCCTGCCTCACCCGGACCTGGACATCCCCCTGCCACCGATTCCCGACCCTGATGAGGGCATCGACGAGTACACGAGCGCACCCGAACTGCCCCCGCAGCTCACGGGACTCGGCGTACCCCTGACCCGAGCTGACGAAGTGATGCTCGGCCACCTCGTCGACATGCTGTTCCCACCACCATGAGCCCTGTTCCTCGGTCAGAACGCACGACCTCCGCGACCGCACCGGTCAACGAACCCCAAGAACAGAAAGACACCATTATGACGATCGACTTCACCGCCGAATCCTCAGGTCTGAGCGCGGAACTGCGCGAACTGCGTCGCGATCTCCACCGCAACCCCGAAATCGGCCTCGAGCTGCCATACACACAGAAGCGGATCCTTGCGGCCCTCGAAGGGCTTCCGCTCGAGATCACCCTGGGCAAAGACCTCAGCTCGATCGTCGCGGTGCTGCGCGGCGGACAGCCCGGCCCCACGATCCTGCTGCGCGGGGACATGGACGCCCTGCCTGTCGCCGAGACCACCGGACTCGACTTCGCCTCGGACAACGGTTTCATGCATGCCTGTGGGCACGACCTCCATGTCTCCGGACTCGTCGGTGCAGCAAAGCTGCTCGTTGCCCACCAGGCCGAGCTGCGCGGGACCGTGGCCTTCATGTTCCAGCCGGGAGAAGAAGGCATGGGCGGAGCGAAGATCATGCTCGACGAGGGAATGTTCGAGACCATCGGTCAGACACCCGATGCCGCCTATGCGATCCATGTCGCTCCCGGAGTGCCGGGAACCTTCGTCTCCCGACCCGGCACGATCATGGCCGGTGCGAACACCCTCCACGTGACGATGCACGGCAGAGGCGGACACAGCTCACGACCACAGGACGCCGCCGACCCAGTCCGTCCCATCCTCGAGTTCGGACAGTCCCTCTACTCGATGATCACGGGATCCTTCAGTGTCTTCGACCCCATCGTCGCCGAAATCACCCAGCTCACCGCCGGCACCGCAGTGAATATCATCCCGGAGACCGCGAGCCTCGGCGCCTCGGTGCGCACACTCTCTGCCGAGTCGACGAAGAAGTTCCCGGAACTGGCCACCAGGCTCGCCGAATCGATCGCGGACGCGCATGGCTGCCGGGCCGAAGTCGTCTGGAACGAACAGTATCCGGTCACCGTCAACGACGCCGCCGAAGCACACTTCGTCGCAGACACGCTCACCGAAGCGTTCGGCCCCCAGCGATTCGTAGAGGCTCAAGACCCGGTGATGGGGTCCGAAGACTTCTCCTACGTGCTCGAGCAGGTGCCCGGAGCTTTCCTGTTCTTCTTCGTCACCCCCGAGGGGACCGACCCGGAGACCGCTGCGACCAACCATTCGCCGGAGGTGCTCTTCGACGACGCCTACCTGCCGGATCAGGCTGCTGCACTGGCCACGCTCGCGTGGAAGCGGTCGCTGGAGGACTGAAGGCCGAGCCCCGGCCTCGACTCTTCACGGGCAGCGGATCACCGAAAACCAGATATCCGCGTGAAGCCTCATTGCAATACCTCTGGGAAACATCCGTAGATTTCGGAGGCCGGGAGGTCTAGGCTCGAAGCGTCCATCGCCCCGAGGAGCTCGGGTCCGAGCTGCTCTTCCCTCAGGATCCGGACGAACAATGGGCCGGCGGAGCGTTAGGTCCTGCGGACTTCGCCTTCGATGATGACGGATCACAGCCATGCACGGCTGCCACTTGGGCGCTCAAGGACCTGAGCGAACGGGCTGTGGCTGGGCGCGGACGTCGAGGGACTCCTCGACTGGTTCCTCGACCGCCAGCTGCCCGACGGCGAATGGAAGAGGCGGTGGAGCCGATCCGCACACGACGATCCGCTGACGGCACCTGGAATCACCACCATCGTCTTGACGGTCACGTCTGGCTCCATGTCGACGCCCCGGTCGGCGAACCCTCGAGATGGGTGACTCTGCAGGCCCAGCGGGTCCTCGACTGGTGGGACGGAACACAACCGGTCTGAGCTTCCACAGTCGCCGCCCAGGAACGCCACAGTCCCGCGCCAGAGCCGATGTCCACGATGGTGTCATCACATCATCGAAGGAAGGACAGCTCATGGCTCGCGTACCCGAACCGGACCAGACCCCCAACGGACCCGCCTACGAAGGACGGCTCCTCGATCGACCTGAGGAGGAGGTCGTCGACCAGGGCGCCTCGTTCGACATCCGCACCCTCTTCAGCCGACGTGGAGTCCTCGGGCTCGTCGGCGCCGGGGTCGGCACGATGGCCCTGGCCGCCTGCACCTCCGAGGCCTCCGGCTCGACGAGCTCGGCCTCGAGCAGCAGCGGATCGGTCACCGAGATCCCCGACGAGACGGCCGGACCGTACCCGGCGGACGGAACGAACGGTCCGGACATCCTCGAAGATTCGGGAATCGTGCGCTCGGACATCCGTTCGAACATCGACGGGACCGACACCGTCGACGGGGTGCCTCTGACCTTCTCCCTCACGGTCACCGATATGGCCGGTGACAATGCTCCGTTCGAGGGTGCCGCCGTCTACGCGTGGCACTGTGATGCTGAGGGCCGCTACTCGATGTATTCCGAAGGAGTCGAGGACGCCACCTGGCTGCGAGGTGTCCAGGTCGCCGATGAGAACGGCGAGGTCACCTTCACCTCGATCTTCCCTGCCTGCTATTCCGGCCGGTGGCCGCACATCCACTTCGAGGTCTACCCGGACGTCGACTCCATCACCGATGCCGAGAATGCCATCGCCACTTCGCAGATGGCACTGCCCGAAGACGCCTGCAACGCCGTCTACGAACTCGACGCCTATGACGGATCGGTGAAGAACCTTGCGAACGTCAGCCTCGACGACGACAACGTCTTCGGTGACGACGGCGGCGAGCACCAGATCGCCACGATCAGCGGCGACACCGACTCCGGATACACCGCCACACTCGACGTCCCCGTCGACACCGACACCGAACCGACCGGCGGAGATGCCCCGGGAGGCGGAGGCCAGGGAGAAACCCCTCCCGAAGGCGCCCCCGAAAAGCCCTGACAACTCAGAGAAAGGCTCATCATCATGCTGCACAATCTCACGGGCTGGCACGCCCTCGTCATCCTGGCCATCATCATCCTCGTCTTCGGCGCGGCCAAGCTGCCCGCGCTCGCCAAGAGCCTCGGACAGTCCGTGCGCATCCTCAAGGACGAATCGGCCGACAGCCGGTCGGGTGAGGCGGCACCTGCTCCGCGCTACGAAGCGGTGACCGACCCGATCGTCACCGATCCCACCCCTGCGCCCGCCTCGGCGAGGGACGACTCCACCGCCGAGGCCGGCCCAGCCGATCAGACACGGCCGCGATCATGAGCACCGCCGCCGCGGAGAAGATGCCGTTGTCCGCGCACCTGCGGGAGGCGCGGACACGGGCGGTGCGCGCGGCGGTGGCACTGCTCATCGGCACGGTCGTCGGCTATTTCACGTCAGACCTCGTCATGGACGTCCTCCGCGCTCCGATCACCGACCTCGCCGCATCCCGCAGCGCCTCGCTCAACTACGACAGCGTCACCGGGGCCTTCGACCTGCAGCTGCGCATCGCCGTGTACTCCGGAATCATCCTCTCCAGCCCGGTGTGGCTGGGGGAGATCTTCGGATTCCTCACCCCGGGGCTGACCGCGAAGGAGAAGAAGTACACGTTCGGCTTCCTCGGCGCCGCACTTCCTCTCTTCGTCGTCGGCTGCCTCACCGGCCTGTACGTCTTCCCGCGGATGGTCGAGGTGCTCACCTCATTCGCCTCGAGCGAGGACAGCACCATCCTCCAGGCGTCCTACTACTTCGACTTCGTCTTCAAGATCGTCATCGCCACCGGCATCGCCTTCGTCCTCCCGGTCTTCCTCGTCGTCCTCAACTTCATCGGACTGCTCTCTGCCCGATCGATCGCGAAGGCCTGGCGGGTCAGCATCGTCGGAATCGTCGTCTTCGCCGCACTGGTCACCCCCGCCGCCGATGTGCTCTCGATGTTCTTCGTCGCCGCCCCGATGGTCCTGCTCTTCCTCGCCGCGCTCGCCATCGCGTGGCTCCACGACCGGGCCCGCGGGTACCGCTCGAACCGCGGGGCGCCGACTGCCGATGAACTGAAGACCGGACGAGCGCAGACCGCGCCCACGGAAAGGAGCCGGACATGTTCGGCCTGAGCTTCGAGAAGATCGTCCTCGTCGGCATCATCGCCGCGATCATCCTCGGCCCGAGGCGGCTGCCCCACTACGCTGAGAAACTCGGCGAAATGGTTCGCCTGCTTCGTGCCCAGGTCGAGGCCGCGCGGACACGCGCCGCCGAAACCGTGGGCGCTGAGGACTGGCAGACGCTCGATCCCCGCCAGTATGATCCGCGGCGGATCATCCGCGACGCACTGGAGGCACCGAATCCGGAGCCCGCCGAGGCGGCCGGCAGCTATGTCATCACCGGATCGTCGGGACACCCGCGGAGACGCTTCGTCGCCCACGCGGACGACAGCCACGCGGGCGACAGCCGTGCGGGCGACGAAGTCAGGGCTGACGAGAACCCGGCGACCGGGCGGAGAGGGGAGGGCCGCCTCGGCGATCTGCGGGAGGCCCCGGAGATCGGGGATCGCGTCGGCCGGGAGAAGGCCGCCTCGGTGATCAGTCCTTGAAGTCGAAGTCGTCCTTGTCGATGCCGGGGAACTTGAGTTCGTACTTGATCATCTCGCCCTTGTGGTCGACGATCTTCACGGTGCCGTAATAGGTCTTCTCGCCCTCGTAGGCCGACTTGTCCTTGACTGTGACATCGCAGGTCTCGAATCCGTACCATTCGCGCAGGTCCATATCGTCACCGCAATCGGCCTTCTTCACCTTCATGTCGAGTTTGTTCTCGAACAGGTCGATGAGGTCGGCCTCGATGGATCTGGCCGGCACGGTGCCGTTTCCCTCTTCGTCGACTTTCATCGCATCGTCGCTGGCCCAGTTCGTCGTCGTCGCGGCATCAGCGAACGGGTCGGTCGACTTCGTGTCGGTCGGTTCCGCCTCGGCGGGTTCCGACGCCGGTGTCTCCGCCGTCTTCGACTCGACGGCACCTCCGCCGAAGCCGCCGTCCGATGAGTCCTCGCTCTCGGTCGACTGTGCCGCTTCGGACTGCTCACCTCCGGCGGGGTTGTCGCCGGAGCCTCCGCAGGCGGCCAAGGTCAAGGCAAAAGCCGTTCCTGCAGCGGCGGTCAGCAGGCGGGGCGCCCAAGTGGTCCGGCGTATCGGGGTCATGGTCTGGCTCCTTCGCACTCTCGCGATCACAGAAGTTGTCGGTACGTCAACGATTCTGCCATGGCCGATTGCTGTCAGACGTCGAATCATGTGAGCATCCGGCGACAGCTGTGGCGATTCGGGCACATCCGTGCCGGGGGCTGACCACGTTTCAGGTCGGGACGTGAGTATCACTCACCGCTCCTGGCACAACCACCCGTTGCAACAGGAAGTAATGCCAGGAACGGCCCGTGATGATCGAGCACCTGGAGGAGATGACGCCGCCGGTGCGAGGTGAAGGCAACGGCGCAGGTTGCGGGTGACGGTGCGTGTCGCCGGTGACGGTGCGTGATGACGCTGCCGGTGCCCGGCTACTCCGCGGTGGGGGAGTTCACGGCCTTCGCGAGAGCCTCGAAGGCGCGGATCGTCGGGAACATCTTCGTCGCATCCTGCGGCAGCCCCCAGCTCGAGAGCTTGACGCCGAGGACATTGGCGCCCGGGTTCATGTAGATCATCTGCCCGTGGATGCCCAGAGCCAGGAAGGCGTGGGAGTCGGGGAACGGGAACCAGAACTGGTTGTGATACGCCCCGCCCGGCATCCGATTGTCTCCGGGCCCATCGGCGAACGCCTGCCGCACATCCTCGGTGGTGGTCAGCGTATCGCCGATCCACGTCGTCGGAGCCACCTGCTGCCCGGTCAGCGACTGGCCGCGGTTGATGTAGACGTAGCCGAACCGGGCGAGATCGCGCAGACTCGTGTTGATGCCGCCGTCGAACATCCCGACCCCGTACTGGTCGGTGGCGATGATCGCGTCCTGTTCGGCACCGATCCGCGACCACAGCACCCGTGACATGAGCGACTGCATGCGTTCGCCGGCGATCTTCTCGCACACCCAGCCGAGCACATCGGTCTCGCACGACCGGTATTCGAAGACTCCGCCGTGGTCGGACTTCGCCTCCAGCGTGGTGAGGAACTCGTACATGCCGATGCCCGGGTTCTCCCGCTTGGCCTCGGCCCAGCCGATCTGCTCCTCGATCTGTCTGACCTCGGACTTCGGGTCGAGGTAGTTCTCGGAGAAGCGGATGCCCGAACGCATGTCGAGGACATGGCGGACGGTGGCGCCGGCATAGCCGGACTCGGCGAGCTCGGGCACATAGTCGGTGACGAGACGGTTCGGGTCGAGGTCACCGGAACCGGCGAGGACACCTGCGACGGTGCCGACGAGCGACTTCGACACCGACATGAGCAGGTGCTCGGTCGACGCGGTCATGTCCCCGAAGTACTCCTCGGTGAGCACGGTCCCGTTGTGCATGAGCATCCAGGCATCGGTATCGGTGGATTCGATGACGCTGCGGACACTGCGCGCTTCCGAATACTCGGTTGCGGGAACTTCGACCTCGCCGAGGTCCTGCGGATCCGCAGGCAGTTCCGACACGGGTCCGGCGCCCCGGGAGATCGGCGTCGTGGGAAGGACCCGCGCGACGTTCTGGAACGACCACCGCACGTTGTCGGGATCCTGCCAGTTGTCCCGGTCGATTCCGGACGCCGGGTCGGCGGGCGCCGATGGGGTCACGGTCTGTTCCGCCGGGGGAGTGGCCGCGGTGTGCTCCGGTGACGGTTCGATCACTCTTCACCTCTGATTCTCGCATCGGATCGGGCGCGGAACGTGTCCGCGGGCGGCAGCTGGCAGCCGCCTCGGTTCGTGTTGAGGGTATCACCGAGGCGGCTCCGCCCACCGTGGATGAGTAAGCTCAGTCGCCTTTGGCTCCCGGCCCGCCGAGAGCCGGCGACGGATCGTCGGCGACGACCGGGACTCCGGCATACATCGCGCGGATCGAGTCGATGAAGTGCTTGGCCCGGATGCTCAGCGCATCGGGTCCGCCGACATTAGTCTGCAGGGGATTCTTCGTCACCAGCACTCCGAGGTCCGCCCCTTTCCAGCGATAGTCCCCGGCACCGAAGATGCGCAGGAAGAACACCTCGCTGCCGTTCTGCAGCGGGTGCCAGTCGAGCGCGGCACGTTTGTACGTCAGCGTCCCGTACTGGTCGAGATAGTACTGACCCGTCAGCGGGGAATGCGTGATGTACTCGGTGATGGGAGCCGTCTCCTTGATGATCATCTGGCTCCACTCATCGGCTCCGGAGAGCTCTTCCCAGCGCTCGTTGATCTCGTTGACGTCGAGGTCGAACTCGACATCGAGGTACTCGAGCAGATGGAACAGGAACAGCGGCACATCGGCATAGGCGCCTGCGGTGACGTTCGTGATCGCCGAGGCCCCGGAGATGCGCGGGTTGAGCTCACCGAGGTAGCAGTCGTCGGTGTCGAGATCGACGAGGACATCGACTTCGAAGAACCCGCGGTAGCCGCGTTTGCGCAGACCTTCGCCCATCTTGCGCACGAGCTCACGGGTCTGCGCTCGCTGTTCTGCATTGAGGACATCGGGTTTCATCTCATTGCCGCACCAGCCGCCCTTGTACGGGGTGAGTTCGGCGAAGCCCGCCAGCTCAGTCAGATACGGGCCGACGACGACTCCGCTGGAGGTGATGACCGCCTCGACGGCGACCGGAGTGTTGTTGATCCGCTTCATCACCTTCAGCTGCTCGCCGATGATGTCGTCCTTGTGCGTCTCCCAACCGGAGGCATCGGAGATGAAGAACGTCGTCTTCCCGGAATCCCCGTAGGGGGTCTGCACGACGAGGTCCGTGCCCAGCCCCGCCTCGGCGGCCCGCTCATTGAGCTCGTCATAGGTGTCAGCGGTGGTCAGCACGTTCGGGACGGAGAACGCACCGGCCTCATTGCCGAGCTTCGTCGTCTCGATCTTCGAATCGAGCTGATTGCGCAGAGCCGCCGACGGCAGGATGAGATCGTAGCCGAGTTCCCGGCAGATCCGCTCCGTCTCCTCGTCGAAGAAGACCATCGCGACCTTCACCCGCTCACCATGGGGGACATTGCGCGTCATATGAGCACGCACCTCGGCGTTGAGCAGCAGCCAGTTGTTGATCGCCTCACCCGATTCGAACTCGACGTAGGGCTTGTAGCGTGGGGAGAAGACGCGGGGATGCCCGCCGTCCCAGCCGTCGTAATAGGTGATGTACGAGAAATTGCGCACCCACCGGTCGAGACCCAACAGGTTGAACGGGGTGGCGCCGACAAAGTAGATCGGGGTCTGATTAGTGCGGAAGAAGTGCCGGACCTCGGAGACGTTGCGCAGTGGGCGGCGCAGCTGGACCCTGTCGGCTTCCTTGCCGGCATAGGCGGCGTCGGTGGCCACAGCCACCTCGACCTGCGGTGGGGCGTCATCGGCTGCGGCCGGTCCGGAAGCGGCTGTCGCGGTTGCCGGCGCAGCGGCCGCCGGCGCACCGGCGGCGGGAGCGCCGGGACCGGGAGCCTGCGGTGAGGGGACCGCGACTGCGTCTTTGACTCGCGCGCCGGGTTTCGCCGTCTGTGCCTCGGGGCCCGTCGGGTCTGCGCTGGGGGATTCGTTCGTCATCGCACTACTCCTTACCAAATGTGATGTGGACAACATATACCAGTTTCGAAGCTATGAGGCCGATGGTGCAGGAATTGTATGAACCGGATACGAACGCGCGATCAATTCTTCGCCGGTGAGCCTCATCCAGAGGCCGTGCCTTAGGCTGGTGTCGATACCGACCCCAGCAGAAGAGAGAGCGCATATGCCGGTGAATACGGAGAAGCAGGGGGCCACGTTCTCCCTGCCGCAGCCCTATGAGGTCTCCAGGGAGGCGATCGCGGAATTCGCGCTCGCCACCGGAGCGAAAGCCGACTACCATTTCGACACCGAGGCGGCGACCGCGCTGGGCTACCGCGATGTCGTCGCCCCGACCACCTTCGCCGTGATCATCGCGCAGAAATCGGAAGCCGCCTACATCTCCGACCCCGATTCGGGCATCGACTTCTCTAAGGTCGTCCACGGCTCCGAGCAGTTCTCGTTCACCCGTCCCATCGTCGCCGGCGACGTCCTGGCCGCCGTGACCCATGTCGACGGAGTCCGGGCCGCAGGCAGCAACGCCATGATCACCACCCGCACCGAGATCACCGATGTCGCGCAGCAGCCCGTCGTCACCGTGACCTCGACCATCGTCGTGAGAGGAGACGGAGAATGAGCGCCATCGACTTCTCCACACTGACCATCGGAGACACCGTCGTGGAATCCGAGATCCCGCTCTCGCGCGCCTCCCTGGTCGACTATGCCGCGGCCTCGGGCGATCACAACCCGATCCACTGGAACGAACGCTTTGCCCGCGAGGTCGGTCTCGACGATGTCATCGCCCACGGAATGCTGTCGATGGCGGCGGTCATCGCCCCGGTGGCCGAATGGCTCGGCGACCCCGGTGCGATCGTCGACTACCGGACCCGCTTCTCCGCGCCCGTCGTCGTCCCCGATGCCGAAACCGGATCACCGGCGACTCCGACGACTTCGCTCGGGCTCACCGCCACGGTCGGTGCCGTCGACCCCGCCGTCGGCACCGCCCGCATCGACATCACCGTGAAGTCCGGTGCGGCCGATGTCCTCAGCCGCACCCAGGTTCGGATCTCGGCGTGAGTCAAGCCCACTCGCAGGACCTGTCCGCGTTCACCACCTTCCGCCTCGGCGGGCCGGCCCCGCAGGTCATCGTCGCGAACACCCGCGACGAACTGCTCGACTTCTGCGCCGCCCACCCGCTCGAACTCAACGGTGAGGACACGGCGCAAGTCCTGTTCATCGGCGGCGGATCGAATCTGCTCATCGCCGATGCCGGCTTCGACGGCCCGGTCTGCGTGGTCCGGACCACCGGGGTGGAGACGACCGAGACCACGACGGCCGACACCCGGGTCACCGCTGAGGCGGGGGAGGACTGGGATTCCTTCGTCGCCCACACTCTCGGCCTGGGGCTGTCCGGGCTCGAAGCGCTGTCCGGGATCCCCGGGTCGGTCGGCGCGACTCCGATCCAGAACGTCGGTGCCTACGGCACGGAGGTCGGCGAGCTCATCTCCTCCGTCGAGGTCTTCGACCGAGTCGCCGGTCAGATCCGCCACCTCACCGCCGCCGACCTCGCATTCGGCTACCGCACCTCGGCGCTCAAGCGCGCCCAGATCGCGGCCGGGACCCCGCAGTTCGTCGTGCTCTCGGTGACCTTCGACCTCCAGCGCAGCGAACTCTCCCTGCCCGTGCGCTACGCCCAACTTGCGTCCGCACTGGACGTCGAGATCGGCACCCGCGTTTCGGCGGCCCTCGTGCGCGACAGCGTCATCGCGCTGCGTCGGTCGAAGGGCATGGTCCTCGACGGGGACGATCACGATTCCTGGTCGGCCGGCTCCTTCTTCACCAACCCGATCGTCGACGACCCCGAGATCCTGCCGGCAGAAGCCCCGCGCTACCCGGTGACCGATCCGCTCAGTGGGGCGAAGATCGAAGGGAAGACGAAGACCTCGGCGGCCTGGCTGATCGAACACGCCGGGTTCTCCAAGGGCCACAGCCTCGGCGAGGGGCGGGCGACGCTGTCGACCAAGCACACCTTGGCTCTGACGAACCGGGGACACGCGAGCACAGCCGATGTGATCGATCTCGCGGCAACGGTCGTCGCCGGGGTCGAGGACGCATTCGGCATCACCCTCGAACCCGAACCGACCTTCATCGGCTGCTCCATCGACGACGGGCGGCGTCCTTAGACTGTGGTCGTGTCATCACGTCGGAGAATCACCGCACTCGTCATCACCCTCGCGGCAGTCGCACTCGTGACCCTGCCCTGGGCACTGTTCACCTCGCGAGCCGATCTCACCTTCGGCCCGCATGAGGCGCAGTACCGGGTCACCGCGGACTCCCGGCTCACCGTCGACTTCGGCCCCCTGGGCAGGCTGCTCGTGCCCGCCGAGGATGTCATCCCCCTCGGTCTGGGACTGCACGTCGACATCGGGGAGATCCCCGTGTCCGGCGACTCGGACGACGAAGAGCGGCCCGCAGCCGACCTGGAGGCGGTAGCCGACCCCGGTGGGGGAACCGTCGACGCCCTCGGCGGTGACATCGCGTCCTACGCTTCGCTGTTCACGGCCCCGCAGGCACAGATCGACCAGGTCATCGCCGGTCTCAGCCAGGAGATCCTCACCCGCTGGGCGCTGGCCGTCTGCCTCATCACCGGCGGACTCGTCGGCCTCGCTTTCTTCCTCGGACCCACCCGAGCCGAGATCGTCATCCGAGCCTTCGCCGGCAAGGAACTCCTCGGCATCGGGCTGGTGCTCGTGCTCGTCCTCACCGGACTGGGGACCGTCGTGCTCAACCGTCCGAAGCCGATCGTCGCCGATCCGGCATTCGCGGACACGCCGTTGGCCGGATCCCAGGTCACCGGCCGCCTCGGCGGGATCATCGACACGGCGTTCGGCGCGGTGCAGGACTTCGCCGCGGACAATGACGCCTTCTACGACGACGTCCTCGGGGCGCTGCGGGCGCAATGGGCCTCCCGTCCGATCACCGGCAATTGGTCCGATCGGGGGCTCGTTCCGCCCGCCGGAGTCGGCGCACCTGCTGCCGACAGCGGCGATGGCGGAGGCGGGAGGGGCGTGTCGACGTTCGTCTACGGGTCCGATATCCACTGCAACATCGGGATGGCGCGCGTCGTCGGGGCGGCCGCGGGGATGAGTCGGGCCGATGCCTATATCGACGGCGGGGACATCTCCATGACGGGCACATCGGCAGAGAACTACTGTCTCGATGTCCTCGACGACGAACTGCCGGAGAAGCTGCCGCGCATGATCGTCAAGGGCAACCATGATTCGAGGGAAACGACCCAGCACGCGAAGACCCGCGGTTGGACGGTCCTCGAGGACTCCGCGGCGGAGCTGTCCGGGGTGACCTTCTTCGGCGCCGCCGACCCGCGTCGCACCGTGTTCGGTTCCGGTCCGCAGCTGGAGACGGACCTCACCGCCGACCAGTATGCGCAGCGGCTGCGTGACGAAGCCTGCGCGGCCGATTTCGACATCATGCTCATCCACGACCCCGCAGTCGGCGCACCGAGTCTGCGCTCGGGCTGTGCCGACTACGCTCTGAGCGGACACTGGCACCGACGGGTCGGACCGGAGAACTTCGGTTCGGGTACCCGCTACGTCAGCTCGACGACCGGGGGTGCCCTGGCGAATGCACTGACACCGGGACCGCTGAAGATGAACGCGGAACTGAGCATCATCCGCGTCGACAACGAGACGAAGCGCCCCATCGACGTGCAGGTCATCACCGTCACACCGGACAAGCAGGTGCAGATCGGACAGTGGGTGCGCTTCCCCGAACCCAGACCCCTCGTGGGTCAGCCGCCGGTCGACGAACCCGGTCGGTGAGTGAGCGTCGACACGTTCGAGACCTTGCGTCGCTCCTCGGTTCGACGAACGGCGGTCGGGCACGGTATGCTCGGTTCTCGTGGTCGGGCACCACAGGGATCGAATCGATCACTGCAGTCCGATCAGAGGGGTGTGGCGCAATTGGTAGCGCAACGGTCTCCAAAACCGTAGGTTGCAGGTTCGAGTCCTGTCACCCCTGCGCAGTTGACTCTGCCGAAGTCTCATCGGCCAGGCGCCGTCCTCGACCGGCACGAACAATTGTGAAGCCAAACGAAACCGACCGAGTGGGGATGTGTGAGCGACACACCGGCAAAGAAGACTGGCAGCGCACCCAGCAGTGCCTCCGGTCCCAAGAAGCTCGGATTCTTCGGACGAATCCTGCAGTTCTTCCGCGAAGTTGTGGCAGAGCTCAAGAAGGTCGTCACTCCGACCCGGAAGCAGCTGCTCAACTACACGCTCGTCGTGCTGGGCTTCATCCTGTTCATGATGCTTCTCGTCACGGGCCTCGACCTGGTCTTCGGCAAACTCGTCGGCTGGGTGTTCGGCGGAACTCCGCTGTGGCCCCTGTGGTGACACGGCCTCAGCCGTGACCCACCCCTAAGCTCAATCTTCACCCCAACCGGGAATCACAAAACGCGAAGCGAGGAATTGATCGGTGTCGGATACCAACTCACCTGAGCAGGAGACCCCTGAGACCCAGGACGTCACTCCCGAGGAGCCGGGTGCCGCTGTGGTGCCCGAAGCCGAAGAGACGGCCCATGCCGCCGAGGCGCCCGCCGCCGAGACCGCAGACGCTCCCGAACCGGCCGACGTTGAGTCCGCTGAGGCAGCCGACTCGGACGACGCCGCCGACGGCGAGCAGGATGCTGCCGCCGCCGACGATGTCGATCCGGCCGAGGAATTCAAGGCCGAACTGCGCATGCAGGAGGGTGACTGGTACGTCATCCACTCCTACGCAGGCTACGAGAACCGCGTGAAGCAGAACCTCGAGAACCGCGCAGTCAGCCTCAACCTCGAAGAGTTCATCTTCGAGTCGCAGGTGCCGATGGAAGACGTCGTCGAGATCAAGAACGGACAGCGCAAGCAGGTTCGCCGCGTGCGGATCCCCGGCTACGTGCTCGTCCGCATGGAACTGACCGACGAGTCGTGGGGCGCCGTGCGCCACACTCCGGGCGTCACCGGATTCGTCGGCAACGCCTACGACCCCACCCCGCTGTCGATCGACGAGGTCTTCTCGATGCTCGCCCCGATCTTCGAAGAGCGCCAGGCCGAAGCCGCCGCTGCCGAGGGCCCGGCCGCCGAGGCCGCCGCCAAGTCCGCACCCATCACCGAGGTGGAGTTCGAGGTCGGCGAGTCGGTGCTCGTCAAGGAAGGCTCCTTCGAGGGCCACCCTGCCACGATCCAGGAGATCCGTCCGGAGTCGCAGAAGCTCACCGTGCTGCTGTCGATCTTCGAGCGCGATGTTCCCGTCGAACTCGGCTTCGACCAGGTCTCGAAGCTCTGACGACCGCACACGTGTGCTGATCGCCTCGGCGCGATCTCGACCGAAGGGGTCCGGATGTATCCGGGCCCCTTCGGCGTTCCCGGTGCGACCGCCTCGGCGAGAATTCGATTCGAGAATTCGATTCGGTGATGCCCCTCACGAGCATTTGCCCACAGGCGTGCGCGCATGGAATACTGGTGTGGTTTGATTGCGGCCCTTATCGGACGGCCGCCGTCGAACGATGTGCTGTTTATGTCTGGCACATCGAAACCTCAAGATTAAGGACCGTACATGCCTCCCAAGAAAAAGGTAGCCGGCCTCGTCAAGCTCCAGATTCAGGCAGGTGCCGCTAACCCGGCTCCTCCGATCGGTCCGGCGCTTGCCCAGCACGGCGTCAACATCATGGAATTCTGCAAGGCCTACAACGCCGCCACAGAATCCCAGCGCGGAAACATCGTTCCCGTCGAGATCACCGTGTACGAAGATCGTTCGTTCGACTTCGTGCTCAAGACCCCGCCGGCAGCCGAACTGATCAAGAAGGCCGCCGGAGTCAAGTCGGGTTCGGCCACCCCGCACACCGTCAAGGTCGCTCACCTGAGCGCCGACCAGGTGCGCGAGATCGCCACCACGAAGATGCCCGACCTGAACGCCAACACCCTGGATCAGGCCGACCGCATCGTCGCCGGAACCGCGCGTTCCATGGGCATCACCACCGACATCGAGGTCTGAGACCTCACCCCACACAGTGGCAGGGCCCACGCAGCCCACACCACGACTGCAAGGAGTAAAGCAGATGGCAAAGCGTTCGAAGGCCTATCAGGCCGCGGCTGAGAAGATCGCCGCAGATGTGAACTACGAACCGGCTCAGGCGATCGCCCTGGCCAAAGAGACCAACGTGGCGAAGTACGACGCCACGGTCGAGGTCGCTCTCCGCCTGGGTGTTGACCCCCGCAAGGCGGACCAGATGGTGCGCGGCACCGTCAACCTTCCGCATGGTACCGGTAAGACCGCTCGGGTCCTGGTGTTCGCTGCCGGCGACCGTGCAGAAGCTGCCCGTGAAGCAGGTGCTGACTACGTCGGCTCCGATGACCTGCTGGAGAAGGTGGCCGGAGGGTTCACCGACTTCGATGCCGCTGTTGCGACCCCCGACATGATGGGCAAGGTCGGTCGTCTCGGTAAGGTGCTGGGTCCCCGCGGCCTGATGCCGAACCCGAAGACCGGCACCGTGACCATGGATGTCGCCAAGGCCGTCAGCGACATCAAGGGCGGAAAGATCGAATTCCGCGTCGACAAGCACTCGAACCTGCACTTCATCATGGGAAAGGTCTCCTTCTCCGAGGAAGCTCTGCAGGAGAACTTCGATGCTGCGATCGAAGAGATCCTGCGTCTGAAGCCGTCCTCGTCGAAGGGCCGCTACATCAGCAAGGCCACGATCACGACCTCGAACGGCCCGGCCGTTCCGGTCGACCACTCGGGTCTGCGCATCTGATCGATGCACTGCGAGAGGGCGGGAAGCGATTCGTTCGCGTCCCGCCCTCTTCTCTTCCCAATTGCTACCTGACGGCGGCCCAGCAACCTCGCGCGAGGTAGCTGGGCCGCCGTCAGGTAGTTCTGGGAGCGGACGGGGCCTTGTTCACAGGCAGGTTCGCGATTAGATTATGAGCAGTTGAAACACTCTTCCGACACCCGCCGATGGAGGTGGACCGTCCGCCATGGATTCGACGCTGCTGCTCGAAGACACCTATCAGAGCGCCGTTCGACGCGCACATGAGCGTCTGGCAGGACCGTCGGAGACGAGCCTCCACCTGCCGTCGTCAGGGCCCGGGGTGCGGACCTCGGTCCTGGAATCATGGGACCGGTCTCTGGCCCGGCTGCGCGACCCCGACAGCGTGCAGGTCCAGGTCGCATTCGAAACCGATCGTCTCGCCGAGGTGCGCCGGCGACATCCCTTCCACGCGATCATGCCGTTGCTGCGGTCCCATCTCATCGAACCCGCCAAAGACGCCGGACTGCTGGCCGCCCTCGGCGACGAACAGGGGCGACTGCTGTGGGTTGAGGGGGAGCGGGGCGTGCGCGACCGTGCCGAAGCCATGGGTTTCGTCTCCGGGTCGGACTGGTCAGAAGAGGTGATGGGCACCTCCGCACCGGCCCTGGCCCTGCGATCGGGCCGGCCCGTGCAGGTCAGCCGCGCCGAGCATTTCGCCACCGACGTCCATTCCTGGAGCTGCAGCGCCGTCCCCGTCACCCACCCGCTGACCGGGCAGGTCATCGGCATCATCGATGTCACCGGGGGAGACGACGCCGTGTCCTCCATCGTGCTGCCGCTGCTGTCGTCGACGGCGAAGGCCGCCGGGGCTCAGCTGTCCCAGCTCTTCACGCCGCAGCAGATGCACACCGGCACCGAGGCGGCCGGGACCAGACTGACAGTGCTCGGTCCCAGCCCCGCTTTGGAGAACCCCGATGGAACGCGGATTCCCCTGAGCCGTCGGCACGCCGAGATCCTGTTGCTGCTGCACAGGCGTCCCGACGGCATCAGCGGTGCCGGACTGGTGGAGCGGCTGTGGTCGGTCGGCGGCAGCGAAGTCACGGTCCGGGCGGAGATCAATCGTCTGCGCAGAACGATCGGCAGCCTCGGCGATCTGCGCATCGACGCCCGCCCCTATCGGTTGCGCGGGGACGTCGATTCGGATCTGGAGCTCACCGTGCAGGCTCTGGCCAGCGGTGACACGGATTCGGCCCTCGAGCAGTTCAGGGGGACCGTCCTGCCGGATTCCGAAGCGCCGGGAGTCCGCGAGATCGCGGCGGAGGTCGATGCGCTTATGCGCGAGACCCTGCTCCAGGACGGAACCTGGCAGCAGCTGTGGCGGTTCGCGAACCTGCCGGACTTCCGCGACGACGTCGAAGTCCTCATGACAGTGCTGCGTCTGGCACCGCCCGAGGCCGCCGAACGCAACGCCGCGGTCGTGCGCCTGGAAGCGCTGGGCCTTTGAACTCGGCGAACCGATTGCGGTTCGGTGTGCGGGACGGGGCGGCCGCCTCGGCGATGTGATGCAACCCACATGCAACGTTGCGCTCGGTAGCGTCGTGGTCACACGGAGACAATCCGGTGGAATCAGACGCATCAAAGGAGTTGCAATGACTGTCTACGCACAGCCTGGTCAGGACGGGTCGCTCGTCACCTTCAAGTCCCGGTATGAGAACTTCATCGGCGGTCAGTGGGTGCCGCCGGTCAAGGGCAACTATTTCGAGAACCCCAGCCCCGTCACCGGCAAGACTTTCACCGAGGTCCCGGCCAGCACCGCTGAGGACATCGAACTCGCTCTCGACGCCGCGCACAAGGCGGCTCCGGCCTGGGGCAAGACCTCGGTCGCCGAACGGGCCAACATCCTCAATCGGATCGCCGACCGACTCGAGGAGAACCTCGAGATGGTCGCCGTCGCCGAGACCTGGGACAACGGCAAGGCGATCCGCGAACCCCTCAACGCCGATCTGCCGCTGGCGGTCGACCACTTCCGCTACTTCGCCGGAGCGATCCGGGCGCAGGAGGGCGGACTCTCGCAGATCGACGAGGATACCGTGGCGTACCACTTCCATGAGCCGCTCGGTGTGGTCGGTCAGATCATCCCCTGGAACTTCCCGATCCTCATGGGTGTGTGGAAGATCGCGCCGGCACTGGCCGCGGGCAATGCGATCGTGCTCAAGCCCGCCGAGCAGACTCCGGCGTCGATCCTCGTCCTCGTCGAACTCATCGCCGACCTGCTGCCCGAGGGCGTGCTCAACGTCGTCAACGGCTTCGGTCTGGAAGCCGGTAAGCCGCTGGCGTCGAACAAGCGGATCTCGAAGATCGCGTTCACGGGTGAGACGACGACCGGTCGTCTGATCATGCAGTATGCCTCGCAGAACATCATCCCCGTGACGCTTGAGCTCGGCGGAAAGTCGCCGAACATCTTCTTCGAGGATGTGCTGGCCAAGGACGACGCGTACGCGGACAAGGCCCAGGAGGGCTTCACGATGTTCGCTCTCAACCAGGGCGAGGTCTGCACCTGCCCGTCGCGTGCCCTCATTCAGGAATCGATCGCCGACCCCTTCCTCGAGAAGGTCGTCGCCAGGACGCAGAAGATCGTCCAGGGCAATCCGCTCGACACCGACACGATGATGGGTGCACAGGCCTCGAACGACCAGTTCGAGAAGATCATGTCCTACCTCGACATCGGCCGTCAGGAAGGCGCCGAGGTCCTCACCGGCGGTGGCAAGGCCGAACTCGACGGAGATCTGGCCGGCGGCTTCTACGTGCAGCCGACGATCTTCAAGGGCACGAACAAGATGCGCATCTTCCAGGAGGAGATCTTCGGACCCGTCGTCTCCGTCGCGACGTTCTCCGACTACGCCGACGCGCTGGCCACAGCCAATGACACGCTCTACGGCCTCGGCGCTGGAGTCTGGTCGCGCGACGGCAACACCGCCTACCGGGCCGGTCGCGAGATCCAGGCCGGACGTGTGTGGGTGAACAACTACCACGCCTACCCGGCGCATGCTGCTTTCGGCGGCTACAAGGCATCGGGCATCGGACGTGAGAACCACAAGATGATGCTCGACCACTACCAGCAGACGAAGAACCTGCTTGTCAGCTACTCGGAGAACGCCCAAGGCTTCTTCTGACCCCAATCGCTACCCGACGGCGGCGCAGCAACCTCGCGCCAGGTATCTGGGCCGCCGTCAGGTAGTACCAACCAAAGTTCAAACCCCGCATCGCCTCATCAACCATCATCACAAAGGAGCGAATGATGTCCGCAATGAAAGCTGCAGTGGTCGAGGGCTTCGGCCAGGAACTCGTCGTCGGAGACAATGCGATTCCCGAACCCGGCCCGGGTCAGGCTCTGGTCAAACTCATCGCCTCCGGTGTCTGCCACACCGACCTCCATGCTGCGCACGGTGACTGGCCGGTCAAGCCGAAGGTGCCGCTGATCCCGGGACATGAAGGAGTCGGCGTCGTCGAGAAGGTCGGCGAAGGCGTCACCGATGTCGAGGTCGGACAGATGATCGGCAACGCATGGCTGTGGAGCGCGTGCGGAACCTGTGAGCACTGCCGTCAGGGCTGGGAGACCCTCTGCGAATCGCAGGTCAACGGCGGCTACGGCATCGACGGCTCCTTCGGCGAGTACATGCTCGTCGACACGAAGTTCGCTGCCATCATCCCCGACGGTGCCGATCCCTATGAGATCGCCCCGGTCCTGTGCGCCGGCGTCACCGTGTACAAGGGACTCAAACGCACCGAGGTGAAGCCGGGCCAGTGGGTCGTCATCTCCGGAATCGGCGGACTCGGCCACATCGCCGTCCAGTACGCAGTCGCCATGGGCATGCGCGTCGTGGCCGTCGATGTCGCCGACGACAAGCTGGCGCTGGCGAAGAAGCACGGTGCCGAGATCACCGTCAACGCCTTCGCCGAGGATCCGGCCGAGATCATCCAGGACAAGATCGGCGGCTCCCACGGAGTCCTCGTCACTGCCGTCCACCCGGCCGCGTTCGGTCAGGCGATCGGAATGACTCGCCGAGGCGGCACCATCGTCTTCAACGGACTGCCGCCCGGCGATTTCCCGGCCCCGATCTTCGACATCGTGCTCAAGGGTCTGACGATCCGCGGTTCGATCGTCGGCACCCGGCAGGACATGGTCGAGGCGCTCGAGTTCTATGCCGCCGGCAAGATCCACCCGACGTTCACGAAGCGACCGCTGGAAGACATCAATGCGATCTTCGATGAGATGATCCACGGCAAGATCGACGGTCGCGTCGTCATCGAATACTGACAAACGAGCACACCCGCGCCCTAGGACTACCTGACGGCGGCGCAGCAACCTCGCGC
>NZ_JAJB01000001.1:0-83681 GCF_000583215.1 Brevibacterium sp. VCM10 | reverse complement strand
ATCGTCAAGAGCCGAACACTCGCCGAGGAGGTCCTCCAGGACTGCTTCACCGAGGTGTGGACGCGGTGTTCGGGATTCGACCCGACCCGAGGGACGGGCAGGGCATGGCTGATCACTCTGTGCCGCAGACGCGCCATCGACTGTGTGCGCAGTGTTCAGTCCCAGCAGGACCGTGACCTCGCCGACGGGCTGCGCACCTCCACCGAGGCGGTGGAAGGAGTCGAGCAGACCGTGATCGACCGGGCGGAATCGGATCGCACGGTCTCCGCGTTGAAGATCCTCCCTGAAGATCAGAGCAGGCCCATCGTCATGGCCTTCTACCAGGGTCTGACCCATGCTCAGATCTCAGAGAATCTCCAGGTGCCGCTGGGTACCATCAAGTCACGGATCAGAGACGGAATGAAGAAGCTGCGAGAAGAGTTGGAGGCAAGCCGATGAGCGCAGATCGTGACTATCTGGCTGCCGGGCTGGCCCTCGGCGGGCTCAGCGACTCAGAACTCGCCGAGGCTCAGGCGCTGGCCGAGTCCGACGCCGAATTCCGTGCCGAAGTCGCTGCGTATGCCGACGTCATGGCCGACGCGGCCGAATCCGATGAACCGGTCGATGTCAGCTCGGCGACTCGAGAGGCGATTCTGTCGATTCCCGAGAGCCACCAGCAGGATTCGGCACAGGTTTCGTCCCCCGCTGCCGAGTCTGAGATCTCCCCGGTTGCTGCGGTTGCCGACAGGGACGCACCACCCGCCCCGACATCGCTGAGCGAGCATCGGGAGGCCCGCCGATCCGACGCGCGCGCCCACGACAGCGATGAGCTTCGGTCCGGCCGCGGCTCCTGGCTGCCCTGGGCGGCGGCCGCGGCGGCGATCGTCGTCGCCGCAGGGCTCGGTGCGACCGTCTGGCAGCAGAATCAGCGGCAGAACGAGCTGGAAGAGGACCTGGCCGCGACCCAGCAGCAGCTGGATGATTCCGCTCGTCTCATGGAGGCCAGCGATCTGCAGACGAACACCGCGGATATGCCGGAAGGCGGCACCGTCACCGTGTTCTCCTCCGAGAGCGAACAGCTCATCCGGCTCAGTCCGAAAGACATCGGACAGCCTCCGGCCGGAAAGTCGATGCAGATGTGGGTCATCGGTGCCGACGGACCGGAGAGCGCCGGCCTGATGTCGGGCGAGCCGGTGACCATCGCCGGGGAGAAGTTCTCCGCCGGCAGCGTCTTCGGCATCACCGTCGAACCCGAGGGCGGCTCGAAGCAACCGACCACGGATCCGATCGTCGCCATCGACCTCTGACAGCCGCGGGGAGTAAGCTTCCTGGCATCGGCGGCGAAGGAGCTGATATGTCCGATTTCGAGTGGGACCCGGAGACCTACCTGGCGCTCATGGCCGAAGAGATCCCAGACTACCCGCGCCTGCAGACCGAGGTGGCCGCTGCGGCAGCCACCGGAGCACCTGCGTCGATCCTCGATCTGGGCATCGGCAGCGGGCTGACCGCACAGCGCGTCCTCGAAGCCCTCCCTGAGGCCCACCTGCTGGGCGTCGACGCGAGTTCCGAGATGCTTGCAGCCGCCGAAGCGACCCTCAACCCCGAACGCACCGAGCTGCGGATGGGTCGCCTCGAAGAACCGTTGCCGGACGGGCCTTTCGATCTCGTCATGTCGACTCTCGCCGTCCATCACCTCTCCGGCTCCGGCAAGGCCGACCTCTTCGTCCGCATCGCCGCGGTGCTCGAGCCCGGTGGGAGGTTCGTCCTCGGAGACCTCGTCGTGCCCGCCGATCCGGCGGACGTCGTCACTCCGATCGACTGGATCGATGACACTCCCAGTTCCCTCGATGAGCAGCTGACCTGGCTCGCCGAGGCGGGACTGACCGCCCACGTGCACTGGCAGCACCGTGATCTGGCAGTCGTCGTCGCAGAGAAACAGCGCTGATGTCGTCGGCTCCCCTCCTCCACCAGCGGTGGGAAGACTGCATCGCGAATTCCCCACTGCGGCGGATACCGGCAGGCCACGGCACTGTCTAAGCTGGAAGGATGACGGAGGACAGAGCGAGCGAACCACGGACTGCGGCACGCATGTCGGCCGCGGACCGTAAGCCGAACCGTTCCGACCTCTGGCTCGTTGCCGCCCTCACCGTCGGTTCGCTCATCTTCGCCATCCTCTATGAAGGCAGCGGGTTCTGGGAGTTCAAAGCCCCGCTGTGGGCCGTCTGCACGCTCTCCGTCGTTGTCACCGTGCCCCTGCTGTGGCGACGTCGGTTCCCGAATCTCGTCGCGTGGTTCATCACCACGCTCTACGTCACGGCGCAGATCCTGCAGATGATGGAACCCGGCGTCTCTCAGATCGTCCTCTTCACGTCGGTCTATGCGATCGGCGCGTTTCGCTACAGTCAACGCGCCGCATTCATCTCACGCTGTCTGCTGTGCCTGGCGATTCTCATCTACGTCATCGTCTCGGCGGCCCTGCAGTTCCAGGATCTCGGCGACCTGACCTTCGTCCAGTTCACTGCGGCCACCGGGGTGACTTTCCTGATCAACACGGTCTTCTTCGGCGGAGCGTGGCTCTTCGGCAACCGCGCATGGAGGCAGCGCAGGCTGTTGGTCGAGCTCCGCGCGGCCAACGAAGAGGTCCGTGAACAGGAGCAGCAGCTGACTCGGCAGGCTCTCGACCTCGAACGCGTCCGCATCGCGCGGGAACTCCACGATGGAGTCGCCCACCATATCGCCGGGGTCGGAATCCACGCCGCTGCCGCACGTCGCAGCCTTGAGAAGAACCCCGCCAAGGCCAAGGAATCGCTCCAGGTCATAGAATCCTCGACTCGCGAGACCGTCGACGAACTCCGAGCCCTCGTCTATACGCTGCGCGAAACGGACTCGTCGGCCGACGTCACCGCCGCCACGGACGGCACAGCCGCGACCGGCGGCCAAACGGCTCAAAAGCTGGCTGACGCCGCGACGGCGGCGTCGGCGAAAGGCAACCCCAGCCTCGGCGATCTTCCGGAACTCATCGAATCGGCCAGGCGATTCGACCAAACTGTCGAGTACGCAACGATCGGGGAACCTCGCCCCCTCACTCCGATCACCGAGATGTCGATCTATCGCGTCATTCAAGAATCCCTGACCAACTGTTCCCGCTACGCGGGCGCCGGCGCCGAGGTGGATGTGCGGCTGCGCTACGGCAGCAGTGATCTCGAGGTAGAGGTCAGCGATTCGCGCCCGTCACGAGGTTCGGTCACGTCCGGTTCCACTGAGACCCGGGCCGAGGTCAAGGGACTAGCAAAGAACGAAGGATTGGGACTGGGCATCGTCGGCATGAGGGAACGCATGACCGCTCTCGGCGGCAGCCTCGAGGCAGGACCGAAGTCCCGCGGAGGATGGATCGTCCGCGCCCGGATCCCCTACCCGCGCAGCACCGCAGATCACTTGTCCTCTGATACTCCAGCAAAGGCAACCACATGATCCGAGTCCTCCTCGTTGACGACCAGTCGATGGTCCGCACCGGCTTCCGCACGATCCTCGAAGCGGAGGACGGCATCACGGTCGTCGGTGAGGCCGAGAACGGGCAGACCGCCATCGACAAGGCACTCGAACTGTCCCCGGATGTCATCTGCATGGATGTGCAGATGCCGGTCATGGACGGGCTCGAGGCGACCGAGGAGATCGTCCGCCGAGGTGCTGCCGGAGCCGTCCTCATGCTCACAACCTTCAACCGTGACGACTTTCTGTTCCGCGCACTCGCTGCCGGCGCCAGTGGGTTTCTGCTCAAGACCGCCGAGGCCGAGCAGCTCATCGACGCGGTCACCGCCCTGGCCGCCGGAGACGGTCTGCTCTCCCCCGAGGTCACCCGCCGGGTCATCGAGCGCTCCGTGTCCACCCCGGAACCCGCAGCACCGAGCGCGCCCGAACTCGAGCAGCTCACCGACCGCGAGCTCGAGGTGCTGCGGCTGGTAGCGACCGGAGCGAGCAATTCCGAAATCGCCGGCGGCCTCTTCGTCGGCGAAGCGACCGTGAAGACCCACGTGTCGAATCTGCTGTCGAAGCTCGGCATCCGCGATCGCATCCACGCCGTGATCTGGGCGTACGAAAACGGGGTCGCGAAGGTCGGCGGCTGAGCGCCGAGCGGGCGTCGGCCCGATCCCGACCAGCTGCCTCGGTGAGAGGATCGACAGTCTCGGGAAGGGTGCCGACGATCAGAAAGCGGACGCAGGATTTGAGAAATCGACAACGGGAGTGATATATGTCTCAGTGAAATAGCGAAATACTTTTCATCCCTCCCCACCGACCCCACCCACCACATTCACGGTCGCCCCCGGCGAACGGCATCACGGTCCTCCTCACGGCCGCTCCCCTTCGCAGACCGGAAAGGCTGCGTCTCCATGCACAATGTGGACGGCTTCGTGCCCGTCGATCCCGCCTACGACCGACTCGTACACCGGGCCCCGACACGCAGTCGCGAGTCAGCGCAGATCCTCAGCCTCCTCGATTCCGGGCAGTCCGTCCTCGTGGTCTGTCTCCCCGGGGACGGAGCCTTGGACTTCGCCCGCTTCCTCGCAGCCGCGCTCGGTCGACCCGAGCAGACCCTGCTGCGGGTGAGTGCCCACACCACCGCCGAGGAGGTCGCCGAGTTCGTCGACGACGCCACGCTGAGCGGAGGCCCTCGGATCATGAGCGGAGCACACCTGCTGACTTCCGAAGCCAACATCCTCATCGACCAGGCACTGCACGAGAAACGGGTGCCCGTCGCCTACCTTGTCGATGGTGATCAGCTGCGCCTGGTCCATCACGGCGACGACAGTGTGCTCAAGCAGATCGCCGAAAGTTGGAGCGCCGGGGAGATCGGACGCGTCGACCTGGCTCCGCTCACGGGCAGCGAGTCCATGGCGCTCGTGGCAGGCCTGTCCCCGATGACGCCGCTCGATGATCTTCAGCTGCGCACCCTGGCGGCGCTGTGCGCCGGCAGACCGCTCGTGGCTTCCGACCTCGTCGCTTGGGCTGAGGAAGACCCTCACCGGGTCCCTCGCCATTACCCGCACTCCAGTTCAGATACCCCGTTCTTCGGTTCACGTGTGGTGTCGCGATTCGCTCCGTTCTATCCGCGGATGCGCACTTCCACGCTCCTCGCCGCTCGCCGCCTCGGCGACCTCAGCCCGATGCCCACGCGCACAGCCAAACAGCTCTTCGGGGATGCGGTTGTCACTCGGCTCGTCGACCTCCGTCTCGCCCGGGAGTTCGAGGTCAGCGGTCAGCCATCGGTGGCGGTCTCGCCGCTGCACGTCGGCGCCATGGCCAACCAGCTCATCGGTGAGGCCGATGCCGCAGATGAGGAGAAGTTCGCGCGTCGTCTCACGAATCTGCGGAAGGCGGGCTATCCCATCGGCGAGACCGCAGAGATCAGTCTGGCCCGCGACATCATCAACGGGGGTCGCGAGATCGATTCCTCTGAGGCCGCACTTATGCTGACGGCTGCACGCGTCCTCAACCGCCTCGGCGATCCGATGGAGGCGATGATCATGCTCCACGTGGTCGAGGACGCAGCGAAAGACGATGCTCTGATGCTGCTCGAATGGGAGCTGCAGTCGATCACGGCACGACTTCTCAATGGCGACCGGGCAGGAGCGATCGACCTCATCCGCTCCGGCACCGAGCATGGTCCGCTGGGCTGCGATCGGGAGGCGGTTCTGCTCGAGCTGCTGTTCACGTCGGCCGCGGCGATGGCGGGAGAACCCGAGCTGCCCTCGTGGTGGACGGATCACCTGCGGGATGACGTCGACCCGCTCGTCCCAGGCATCGCGAACCTCGTGACTTCGTTTGCCGGGAGCGGGATGACCCGAGTCGACGATGCGCGGGCGGTCGCGGACTCCCCGCAGTCGTCAGATGCCCTGCGCTTCGCCGCATACGCGGCTCTGTGCCAGTACTACCTCAAAACCGACAATGCCGATGCGCTCCGCGCCGCCGCCAAACAAGGCTACGAACTCTACGTCGAACTCACGACCGTCCGTCCTGGGGAACCGGTCGGCTTCACCTACACCATGGCCTGGTACTTCATGGTCGGAGCAACGGTGAATTGCCTGTTGGCCGGAATCGAACCACAGCGATCGGAACTCATCACCCGCAAGCTGCTGGAAGCCGCGAGCGGAGCCTCCACCCACAGCGGCTGGCAGCTGAATGCGACGGCATCCTGGTGCATCGGCATCCAGCGCCTGCTCGACGGAGAGACCGATCTGGCCGCGCGTGACTTCGAGGCCCTCGCCGCCTCGGTCACTCCTGCATTGCTCGCGGTCGGTTGGGGATTGCGCGACACCCTCGGACGGTGGCAACGCAGCAATGCGCCGTACTATCGCCCGACGTCGGGCGATGGCTCGATTCCGACGCAAGGCTATCGCTTCCACGATGGCTTGGCCGCCTTCTTGCTGGGTCCTGGTGCGTCGAATCCCGGCCCGATGCCTGCGTGGATGCATACCGTGTTCGCACATGCGCGAGTCCTCGACGGCACCATCACCGCCGTCGAGGCGGTCCAGAGTCTTCCGGATGAATCCACCGACCTGAATCTGCCCGGGCCGCGTGCCGCGCGGCGGCATCTCGATGCCTCGGCCGCTGAGGACGCCGAGGCGCTCCTGGCCGCCGGTCTGGAACTGCGGTCCGTCGGCTACCGGGGTGCTGCCCGCCACGCCTTCGCCGAGTCCAGGGCTCTGTTCCTCGCTCAACGTCTCAGTTCCCGCGCACGCGTGGCCGGCGAAGCACTCGATGCGCTGCGTCAGCGCGCAGCTACGCCTCCGGAACATCCGCAGCCACGTGAAGACATCGCGATCTCCGATGCTGCGGCTCCGGCCGTCACCCTGACTGAACGGGAGCTCGAGGTGTGCCGACTCGTTGCCGAGGGACTGACGAATGTGCAAATCAGTCAACGTCTGGTCCTGTCGGTGCGCACTGTCGAGTCACATGTGCTGCAGGCTCGAGCGAAGCTCGGTGCCGAACGGCGCCGGGACATCCCGAAGCTCATGCTGGCACTTCGCGATACCGGCCGAATCAGTGCCGTGGGCCGGACGGGGGCTCAGCCGTCTTCGTGAACTGAGCTGCCGCCTCGGCGGGGATATCGGTCACCGGCTTCCCACCTTTCGGTCGGACGGGTCGACCTGACCACCAGACGTAGATTCCGGCAGCTGCGAGCCCCGCGGCCATGATGACGATCCACCAGGGGAACCCGGGCAGGTCAGATTCCGCGAGCCCTGATTCCTGGTCGGCGGCGGGGGTCGGGTAGACACGTTCCGCGGTGACGAGGATCCGCTGGGAGTTGATGCCCAGGGGCGTGCAGGTGACGAGGGTGACGAGGTCACGGTCGGAGATCGTGCCCAGGGATTCGGTCTCATCGGGGTCGACGACCTGAGTCCTGATGACCTGGTAGCTGAGCACCTGCCCGAAGGTCGTGAGCGTGAATCGGTCGCCCTTGCCGACCTTGTCGAGGTTCGTGAACATCGTCGCCTCGGCGAGTCCCCGGTGCCCCGTGATGACCGAATGGGTGCCCTTTCCGCCCACGGGCAGGCTGGTGCCTTCAAGGTGGCCGAGTCCTTCGAGCAGGGTCGCGTCGTCGGTGCCGTGGTAGACGGGCAGGTCGACGTCGATGGAGGGAATCCGCAGCCGGGTCATCACTCCGGGTCCGCCGTCAACGAGCACATCCTCGTACGCCGGGGCGCCGGCGGCCGAGGTGCCGCTGCCTGAAGGCAGCCGATGATTCGACTCGAGCTGAGCACCGGATTCGAGAGCGTCGTTGTACTTGTGGGCAAGCGCGATCTGCCGAGCGTTGTCCGCCTTGCCGCCTTCGGTCGCGCCGGCCGCATTGTCGATGATCTTCGACTGGTCGAGCTGGGAGAACCACGCCGCCGCACTCGGATACGTCCAGATGCTGAGGCCCGTCATCGCAATGAGCGCGATGATGAGGGAGAGAATGGGCACGCGCCAGCGGCGCCCGTCGGTGGACGGACGCCGCGTGGTCGTGCCCGGCACGCCAGATTCGGTGGTCTGACTGCCCTCGGGTGGGTGGGTCACACCTGGTTCTTGCGGCGGTTGGCCACAACGATTCCTGCACCACCGGCGATGAGCATGAGGCCGATACCGGCGATCATGGCCAGCAGCTTGCCGTCAGCACCGGTCAACGGCAGGTCGGGATGACCCTGCTGGGTGTTGGCGAATTCGTACTTGACGGCGGCAGCGGTCTCGCCGGCCTTCACGGTGACTTCATTAATGCTCTCGTCGAGGATGTAACCGGTCGGAGCCTTCGTCTCCTTGACCCAGTACTTCTTCTCGGTGACATCGTTGTTGCCGACCCACAGGGTGATCGATTTGGTGCCGTCAGCTGCGGTCTTCACCGAGGCGACCTTGTTCTGTCCATCCTTGTCGGAGAAGATGTCGAACTCGGCGCCGGCAAGAGTGCGCGCCGTGTCGCCGGCGACGTGCTTGATGATCTGCAGCGAGCCCCAGTTGGTGCTCACGGCCGGGGTTTCGACGGACGAGTCGTTGGTGTTGACCAGCGCGGTGTTCTCGATGGTGCCGTCGCCCTGCTTGGTGACCTTCGTCGTGATGGTTGCAACAACCTTCTGCCCGGTCGTGAGTTTGCCGATGCCGGTCGCGGTGAAGTTGATGGTGATCTTCTGACCACTCTGGTCGACCGTGTAGTCGGTGCCAGCAGTGAAGCCGGCGACCTTGGCCGAGACATATTCCAGGCGCGAGTCGAGCTGGTCGACGATCGAGAACTTCTTGATGCCGTTGTTCGCGGCCGGAATTGGTGCGGTGATCTTCCAGTCAACGGTCGAACCGATGACGGGTGCCGAGGGGTTCGAGACCTCTTTCGTTGGCTGCGTCTTGTTCACCGAGTTCTTCGGGTAGACGTTGACGTCATAGAGCCATTTGCCGCTCGACTGCGACAGCGGCAGCGTGACGAGGAACGGATCCGTGGTCGAGGTCGCGTTCGTCGGAGCCTTGGTCTCTTCCACGAGGTAGAGGCCGAGGGGCAGACCTTCGAAGGTCGCGAGTCCGCCGTTTGCGGTGGTCTTCGCGACGCCGTTGCCCAGCGAGAATCCACCGGCCTTGACCTCGGAGGCCTTGAGCCCGCTGATGAGGTCCCAGCCTTCAGGGGTCTTCAGGTCGATGGCCTGGCCACCTTTGGCCGTGACCTGCTTGACCGTGAACTCGGCGCCGTCGAGCGGGGTGCCGAGGTTCGAGGTGTCAGTCTTCACCGAGCCGTCACCACCGTCGGTACCGTAGGCACCGTCGTACTTGTGGACGATGATCGAGCCGGAGCGTCCGGTGTCGATGTTGCCCACATTGCTATCGGCCTGCGCCGTGCCGGCCATGCCGAGCACGCTCAGCGAGGCGATCGCGGCCACCGCGGTCAGACGCCGCAGAAGACCCGTTTTCTTAACTTTCATTGTTTTCCTTTCAGTGCTTCCGGTTCCTGCGGCGCAGGCCCTTGAGAAGTGCGATGGCACCGGCGGCTGCGAGCAGTGCTGCTCCGCCGATGAGGTAGATCTGGCTTCCGGTTCCACCCGTGAGTGGCAGCGCCACCTGGGGCTTCTGCTCGTTGGTGTACGACCCGAGCTTCTTGTCGAGCTCGGATCCGGAGACCGTGAACGTGTGTGGGGTGTCGTCGAGGATGTATCCGGCCGGGGCCTTCTTCTCCGTCAGCGTGTAGTCGCCCCATTTGAGGCCGGTGACCGAGAATTTCCCTGCCACCGGGTCCTTGTCCTGACCGTTGCATTCACTCGCCGAGGCGGCTGCGCAGTCCTCGATGGTCAGTTCGGATCCGTCGGGTCCGGTGAGGGTCCACACCGATCCCTTGAGTGCGTTGCCGGATTCGTCGGTCTTGCCCCAGGTCACGGCGCCGGTCTTCGCGGTGTTCGTGATGGTGCAGGTGACGTCGTCACCGGACTTCAGGGTCACGGAGCTCTTGTCAGAGGTGACGACTCCGGAGCCGGAGGTCGGCTTGCACACCCAGTCGGAGGCCTCGTAGCCCTTCGGAGTACCCGCCTCGGACAGTGAGTACTTGCCCGCCTTGACCTTAGCCTTCGTGACTTCGGTCGATCCGGTTGTGCCTTCGATCGTCTTGTTTCCTGAGGCAGTGTCACCGGCTGCCTTGAGTGTCCAGTCGGTGTCCTTGGCGGTGCCGGCGGCGGCCTTGTTGTCGACCTTCTTCACCAGGGTCAGCGCGGTGTCGCTGACCTTGTTGACGTAGGCGCAGTCGACGTTGTCGCCCGGCTTGATTCCAGTGAGATCGGTGCTCTTGTCGCTGGTGAGCTTCTTCGTGTCCTTCGACCCGTCGAGATGGGTGATCTCGCAGGAGCCGCTCTTGAACTCGAAGCCGTTCTGCTGGGTTTCGGAGATCGCGACTGTGGCCCGACCAGTGGTTTTCGAGAACTTCAGTCCCCACTTCGCGTCGCCGTTGGAATCAGTCTTCTTCGTGGCGGCCGTGGGATTTGCGGTCACCGAGTCGGTCGTGGCTGTCGCTTTCGCGCCAACTGTCCAGTCCTTGCCCGGCTTCTTGTTCTCACCGTTCTCGTCGACAACGTCCTTGTGGATCGAGACATTGGCGGTCAGTGGAGCATTCGTAATCGTGCAGACGATGGCGTCACCCGTGGTTGGGATGGTGACCGTTCCAGAGGAGCCTTCGCCAGCAGCGCCATTCATCGGCTTGTCATCGACCGTGCACGTATAAGAGCTGGCATAGTCACCCAACGCTGCGCCATTCGCCCCCGATTCGGAGAAGGTGATGGTCGCACCCCGTTTCGCCGGCAGAGGCCCGACGATCTCTTCCTGAATCCCCGTAGCCGAGCCAGTTGTTGTGGCAGCTCCGAGTTCAGTGCCGCCCTGCTTGAGTGAGAGCGCGAACTGATCGCCCGCCTTCACACGTGCGCCGTTTACGTCCTTCTGCAGGGTGATGGTGGCCGGGGACGAGCACGATGCGAGGTCCGTGCTCGACCATGAGCCCGCGGCAAATGTCTGCTTATTCGACCAGTTGGGCATGTCAAAGCTGGTGATGGTGTCACCGGTGCCGAGGTACGCCTTGCCCGCTGCGTCGAACGCGACTCCGTTGACGTCCTTATTGGTTGTAAATCCTGCGGATCTGGACGCGGCTATGATGCCGCCATTCGCCGACGCCAGATTGGCTGCGGCAACGGAAAAAACAGTGGTCGTAGTGTCGGAGCCTCGAACAATGAAGAGGTTGCCATTGCTATCGAAAGCGATATCACCGTTGGCTGCTCCACCGGAGCCAACCCTGGTATCAATGGTGCCTTTCAAGGCGATGCTGTTGTTCGAGGGGTTGTAGGAATAGAGACTGAAGGCCGTTCCGTTGGAATTGAACCCACCGAAGTAGTAGATACCTGTCGACAGGCTCACGGCGCCGCCGATAAAACCGATGCCAGTGATACCCACGGATTGGCCTGTTGAAGACCAGTCACCTGTTCTCACGTTGTACCGGTAGACCGTCAGCCCGTTCTCTCGCCCCCACCCATCGAACGATCTCTCATACGCAAAGGCTGAAGTCCCAGATTCACTGATGCCGAGACCATTGAAGTTACTGACTCTCTGAGCACTTGACCCCACCGAAGACGCGGAGCCGTTGACAATCTTCCGCAACTGTCCGGTCTTGGACACCGAATAGACGACGCCCGGCTCGCAGCTGAGGTCGACTGCTGCCCCAGCTTGCGCCGTCACCGCCGGAACGGACTGCTGGGCATCGACCGGAGCGGCCTGGACAGGGGCGGCTGGCAGCACGATGGCACCGCCGGCGGCAACCATGAGCACAGCAGTGAGCGCAGCCCACCAGGCGCGCACGCGCAGACCTAACCGGGTCATACATTCCTCATTTCGAAGTCGAGCATGGTGTTTCAGCTCGCTTCGAGTCCCTGGCTGCGCACGTCAGAGTGCGATCAGGTCAGGGGATGGGGAGAGAGGAGCTGGTCGAACTCTTTTAACTTATGTAGTTGAGCAGTCAATGACATTGCTCAGGCCCCGGGCTTCAGCAATAGTCGGGTAGTCCGCGTCCATCTGAGTAGTTTCGGTTTCGACTACTCAGTAGTTCGAATTTCAATTACCGAAGCATCTGCCTGACGCCCATCCCCCGCAGGTAGAAGCACGAATTCACCCGTTCGGCTGATCCGCTCACGCCGGTCTCCACATAGCGTTGAAGCATGATCACCTTGGAGAACATCAACCGCAGCTTCGGCGACAAGCAGGTGCTGCACGACCTCAGCTTCGACATCGGCGACGGCCGGATGACCGGTTTCGTCGGCTCGAACGGCTCCGGTAAGACCACGACCATGCGGATCCTCCTCGGCGTCCTTGCCGCCGACTCTGGCCGCGTCCTCGTCGACGGCACCCCGATCACCGCACATCACCGCAGTGCGATCGGCTACATGCCCGAGGAGCGAGGTCTCTACCCGAAGATGCCGATCATCGATCAGCTCGTCTACCTCGCCCGCTTCCACGGCCTCACCCGCCAAGCGGCGATGAAGCGCGGCCTCGACCTTCTCGAGCAGCTCGACCTCAAGGGCGAACCCACCGATACTCTCGAATCGGTCAGCCTCGGCAATCAGCAGAAGGTCCAGATCGCTGCGGCGCTCATCCACGACCCGCAAGCCCTCGTCCTCGACGAACCGTTCTCCGGCCTCGATCCTGCTGCCGTCGAACGCACCCTCGGCGTCCTCACCGCCTTCGCCTCCTCCGGCGCCCCAGTGCTCTTCTCCAGCCACCAGCTCGACCTCGTCGAACGCCTCGTCGACGATCTCGTCATCATCAACGACGGCCGCCTCGTCGCAGCAGGCACCACCGCGGAACTGCGCCGTCAACGCAGCCTGCCGGAGTGGACGCTGCAGACGGATGCGGACCTCGGCTGGGTGCGCGATCTGCCCGATATCTCCGTCGTCGAACTCGACGGCAGTTGGGTCCGGTTCACGGCCCTGACTGCCGATGCCGCCGAGGCGGTCCTGCGCCAAGCGCTCACCGTCTCCTCGGTGGCGTCGTTCGGCCCGCACGACGTTGCCCTCAACCGTCTCTTCCAGGAGGTCACGCAGTCATGAGCACCACCGATACGACCACCGCAGCCGACGACACCCACACAGCCCGCACTGCCACGAACCGTGCCGGCTTCACCACCGCGATCGGGCTCGTCATCGAACGCGAGATCATGGTCAGGCTGAAGTCGAAGGCCTTCATGGTCTCGACGATCTTGAGCATCGTCCTCTTCGGCGTACTCGTCGGGGTCTCCGGAGCGCTGCCCTCGCTCTTCTCCTCCACGGACAAGGTCGCGGTCACCTCGGCGGGGGCAAAAGCAGTCGAGGGGATCGACGACATCTACACGGTCGCCGTCAATGACGCGGATGAAGCGAAGTCCCTGGTCACCTCCGAGGAGGTCGACGCGGCCGTCGTCGAATCCCAGGATTCGCCGACCGGGGTCGCCGTCTACTCGCTGCGTTCGGCACCCGAGTCGCTCATCGGGGCACTCAGCCTCACCCCCGAGGTCGAAATCCTCGACCCCGACGCCCCGGACCCGGCTCTCACCTACTTCATCGGGCTCGGCCTCGGGCTGGTGTTCTTCATGGCGGCGATGACGTTCGGGAACACGATCGCCTCGTCCGTGGTGGAGGAGAAGCAGTCGCGGATCGTCGAGATCCTGCTCGCGTCCACCTCGGCGCGGGTGCTCATGTTCGGCAAGGTCATCGCGTGTACGATCCTCGCCTTCGCGCAGATCGGGCTCACCGCGGTCGCGGTCCTCGCCGGGGCCGCCATCAGCGGAAACGACATGGTGTTGGGCAAGGTTGCCGAACCGATCGCCTGGTTCATCCCGCTCTTCATCGTCGGCTTCGTCATGGTCGCCGCGCTCTACGCGGCCGCCGCCTCGATGGTCTCGCGCACCGAGGATCTGCCCTCGACGAGCACGCCGATCATGATGCTCATCTTCCTGCCGTATATGGGCGTCATCATCTTCTCGTCGAATGAAACGGTGATGGCGGTGCTGTCCTACATTCCGTTCTCCGCGGCGGTGGCTGTGCCGATGCGAGTCTTCCTCGGCACCATCGCATGGTGGGAGCCGTTGGTGTCCCTGCTCCTCCTCATCGTCACCACCCTGCTCGCGCTGCTGCTGGCAACGAGGATCTTCGAGCGCTCGATCCTCAAGTCGGGACCGAAGCTGACCTGGGGTCAGGCACTCAAGAAGTGACCGTTCGAGTGCTGCAGCCTGCTGAGGCCTACAGCCACCCGTTCTCCGCGGCGATCCGTGCGGCATCGGCGCGGTTGCGGGCGTTCGTCTTCCCGATCGCCGAGGACAGTCGATTCCGCACGGTGCCGGCCGACAGATAGAGCTTAGCGGCCACCTCGTCGACGCTCGCCCCGTCCGCAGCCGCGCGCAGCACGTCGGTCTCGCGGGTGGTCAACGGGGAGGCTCCGTGCATCGTCGATTCGACGACGAGTTCGGGATCGATGACCGACATTCCGGCCATAACCCGGCGGATCCCCTCGGCGAGGTGGTCGACCGGTGCGTCCTTGACCATGAACCCGCTGACCCCGGCGTCCAGTGCCCGCTTGACCCAGCCCGGCCGCCCGTAGGTCGTGACGATGATGACCTTGACCTCGGGAAACTCGTCCTTGAGCGTGGCCGCGACGGTGAGCCCATCGGGTTCGGGCATATCCACGTCGAGCAGCGCCACATCCGGCCGGGTCGCGGTGACCGCCGGCACGACCTCGGAACCGCGGGCGCACTGGGCGACGACCTCGAAGTCGGATTCCATGCCGAGCAGGGCGGCGAGCGCCTCACGGACCATGGTCTGGTCGTCAGCGATGAGCAGCGTCGTCACCGCTCCCACCTCCCTGTGCGTCGAGTTCGGCATCGCCCGCGTCGAGTCCGTCGACGTCTGCGTCCCCGCGGGGACGTGCGGGATCCTCGTCCGCTCCTGCGACGATGAGTTCGAAACCGGCGTCGGTCTGCTGCGTTCGCAAACTTCCACCGAGTGCGCGCGCCCGATTCCGCAGTCCCTGCAGACCGGACCCGGCACCCACCTCGCCGAGGTTGAGCTCCGTGACCGGGTGCGCGGGGTCATCGCGGCGACCGTTGTCGTTGCTGATGGTCATTCGGTTCCTCTCGAGAACGATCATGGCTCGTCGCGCTCGGGCGTGCCGGAGGATGTTCGTGCTGCCTTCACGCAGACTCCAGGCGAAGAGCTCTCGCAGCCGTGGATCGACAACATCGACCGAGGTGGGGGCCTCGACCGTGATGTCGGCGGCGCGCAGCGCACGAGTCGCCTCGACGAGCTCCTCGGCCAGCGAAATCGTCCGTGTCCCCTGCACCGTGGTCCGGACATCAGCGAGCGCTCCACGGGCGAGTTCTTCGATTTCGGCGATATGCCGAGCCGCATCAGGTGACCCGGCCGCTTCGAGCTTCGCGGCCAACTGCGCCTTGAGCGCGATGACGGTGAGCGAATGCCCGAGCACATCATGAACGACTTGGGACACGCGTAAGCGTTCGGCCTCGCGCTCGAGCCTGCGGTTCTCCTCCTCGGCCGCCCGTGCCGCGCGGGCTCGGTCGCCGGCCATGAGCGCCATGACCATGGCGAACCCGGAGATCGAGATCCCGAAGGTCGACGACCAATCGTGACTCCACCCTGGCACGAGCCGTTGGGCCGCCTCGGCGACGATGAGCGTCGATGCCGCGATGATGAGGCCGGGAATCACCCGGCGAATCGCGACGACCGAGAGGACGGAGATGTAGGCGAGGAATGCCAGCGCCTGCTCACCGACGATGGGAACGGCCACTGCGGTGATGACGATCATGCCGGCGATGGACGCGTTGACGATGATGAGCGCCTGGCGGGTGCGGCGGGCGTGGGGGTCGCGCATTGTGCGGGCGAACGCGCCGAAACCGACGCCACCGGAAATCATGCCGGTGTAGAAGACGAGGGCGAATGCGACGGTGAGGCTCACGCCCCAGATCCGCTGTGCGCCGCCGAGCTGGAACGATGCGCTCAGGGGGTAGACGAGGAAGACGAGCCAGAAGAACGGGAAGAACCAACTCATGAAGTTCAGCGGACGTAGCCCGGAAGGCGAGGACTCTGCCCCCGCCTCGCCGGTGGTGTCGTGAGTGGTCACTGTGGTCCTTCCTCGGTCACTGTGCCCTGGTCGTCATGCTGGTCGTCGTGTTCGCGTCGTTGACGTATGCGGCATCGCGGCCGGTCTGCAGCCGCTGGACTCACACCCGTTTGGTGTCGCGGCGCAGGGCCCAGGCCGAACCTGCCACGAAGATCCCCAGCCATGCGATGACGCTGACGATCGCCCAATGATCGTAACCCCCGCCCAGTGGTGCGCGGGCGATTTCGCCGACTCCGTACGCCGGGGTGAAGCGGGCGATCGTCTGCAGGGTGTCGGGCCAGATCTCGAGCGGAACGAAGAGTCCGCCGATGAGCGAGAGGATGCCGAGGACCATGCTCGCGACCTGGATCGCGTTCTCGGCCGGCAGCAGATAGCCGAGCATGACGCCGAAGGCCGCGAAGACCCCGGAGGTGAGGACGACGAGGAGGCCGGAGGCGATGAGTGTGCCCAGCGGAGCGTGGACGCCGGTGACGGCGGCGAGGACGAAGACGACGATGACGGACACCGCGCCGAGAGCCATGGACACGATCACCTTGATGAGGATGTAGGCCGCCGGGTGCAAGGGGGTCAGCGCCAACTGACGGCTCCAGCCCAGTGCCCGTTCGATGGCGACCTGCGCACCGCCGGTGGTCGTGGCGATCATCGCCCCGTACGTGGCCAGGGACACCGAGATGTAGAGCGCGGCGTCCGTGCTCCCGAGCATCTCGCCTTTGTTCGTCAGCCCGAAGATGAGGTAGAAGACCGCGGGCATGATCATTGTGAAGATCATGGTGCGCCGATTGCGCAGCTTTCGCAGCAGTTCGAGGCGCAGGAGGGTGGCAGAGAATCCGCCGAGGCGGGGCACCCGTCGGTTCTCCAAAGACGTGAGGAACGTCGCCGAGGCGGCCGTGCGGTCGGTGGGCATCGTCGTGGGACCGGCCGGCCGGGTTGCGGAGTCAGGGGTTCGGGTGGGGTTGGTGGAAGGCTGAGCGGACATGTCAGGCTCCTTTCGAGGTGAGGCTGATGAAGGCCTCTTCAAGGGAATGGGAGGTGATCTCGAGGTCGGAGCACGCGTTGTCGAAGAGCATCTTCGCGGCTGCATCCGAGTCTGTGGTGCGCATCTTCAGACGTCTGGCGGCGACGTCGATGGATTCGACACCGGCCAGTCCGCCGAGGCGGTAGAGCAGGTCATTGACGCCCGATTCGGTGGTGTCGTCGGTCATCGGCAGGGTTGCGCTCACGGTCTTCGCTGCGGTCATGCCGCGGATCTCGTGGGCGGGTCCGTCGGCGACGATCCGTCCGTCCGCGACGAGGACGACGCGGTCGGCGAATTCATCGGCCTCTTCGAGGTAGTGGGTGGCGAAGAGGATTGTCTTGCCCGTCAGAGCGTCGGCGCGCATCTGGTGCCAGAAATCGCGGCGGCCGGTGACGTCCATTCCTGTTGTCGGTTCGTCGAGGACGATGAGCGCGGGGTCCGGCAGCAGAGCCATGGCGAAGCGCAGACGCTGCTTCTGCCCGCCGGAGCATTTCTTCACCACGGAGTCGGCGATGTCGGTGATTCCGGCGCGTTCGAGGACGAGGTCCGTGTCGAGGGAGGACGCGAAGATCGCCGAGGTGTAGTCGACGGTTTCGCGGACGGTGAGGTCATCGAGCAGACCGCCGGTCTGCATCACGGAGCTGACGAGCCCGAGGGCGACCGCTCGCCGAGGCGGCATTCCGAAGATCTCGACCGATCCCTCATCGGGTCGGCTGAGGCCGAGGAGCATGTCGATCGTCGTTGTCTTGCCGGCCCCGTTGGGTCCGAGGAAGGCGACGACTTCTCCGGGGCGGATGTCGAGGTCGAGGCCGTCGACGGCTGTCAGGTCGCCGAAGCTCTTGGCCAGGTGGTTCAGGCTGACAGCTGCGGGGGTCGCGGCGGTCGTCCGGGTCGGAAGGGTTGTGTGAGTCGGTGTCTGTGAAGTCATAGCCATAGACTAGAAATCAGCGGACGTGTGAGCAGATGCCATTTGTCACCGGGGCGGGGGTGCCATTTGTCATCGGCTGGCACTCGCCGTTCGTCCAGGTTCGACTGGCAGAGTGTGTCCATGGACCCGCTGGATCTGCCCCTGACCACCGATCGACTGCGGCTGCGTACATATCGCGAGTCCGACGCCGAGACGCACCTTCCGATCTATTCCCGCGACGACGTCTCCCGATTCCTCCTCGAGGATCCCTGGACCGCCGAGGTGGCCCGGGCGCAGGTCGCCGAACGGATGTACCGTACGGGGCTCGAGACCGAATCCCGTGCTCTGGCGCTGGTCATCGAGACCGCCGACGGACTCGATTCGCTCGCAGGCTCACGCGTCATCGGCGATATCGCGATCTGGCTCGAAGCGGGAAGTGATGAGAAGGCGGAGATCGGGTGGATCCTCGATCCCGCAGCCGGCGGTCACGGCTTCGCCACCGAGGCGGCCATCGCCGTGCTCAACGTCGCCTTCGACCATTACGGACTCCACCGAGTGTTTGCGCAGATGGATGCCCGGAACACCGCCTCGGCGAAATTGGCTCGAAGGATCGGGATGCGGGAGGAAGCGCACCTGCGCAAGGACTGGTGGTCCAAGGGCGAATGGACCGACACCCTCATCTTCGGAATGCTCTCAACCGACCGGCAGCAGGCGTAGGAGATGAGCGCGCCGCTGGTCGTCACACGAGAGCAGATTCTCGACTACCGGCGCCACGTCGCCGGCCTGGACGAACGACGCCCTCTCGAATCCGCCACGGTGCGAAAAGCGGCATGGGCAGGCCTGCAGGACAGTGTGCCGAAGTCGGCCCTGCTGTCCTTGACGGCACGGCTTCAGGGAGTCGATGCAGACACCTGGACCGCATCCGAACTGCAACAGGTGTGGGGTCCGAGATATACGACGTACGTGATTGCCAGTTGTGATCGTGCGATCTTCACCCTCGGCCGTCACCCGCTCGAGACTCGCACCCAGAAGAGAGCGACGCAGTTGGCGGACCAGTTGGAAACATTCCTATCCGGTCGAACCCTGACCTACCGGGAAGCCGGGCAGGCGATCGGCGTTCACCCGAGCGCCCTGCGCTATGCGGCGACGACCGGGCGAGTGCTGATTCGCTGGGAGGGATCCGGCCCACCGCTGGTCTGGACGGTGCCACAACCAGAAATGTCCCCCGAGGATGCCCGCAAAGAGCTGCTGCGCCGGCATCTGAGAATCCTCGGACCCGGAACGATTGAGTCCTTCGCCACCTGGGCGGGGGTCAAGACTCGCGCGGCTTCCATCGCCGTCAACGACCTTCACGATGAGCTGATCCCGGTCCGGACCCCGTTGGGAGAAGCATGGTTCACTGCTTCCGACGAGGATGATCTGCGGGCCACGCGTTCACATTCTGCTCCGGCTCGACTGCTGCCCAGTGGTGACAGCTATTTTCTGCTGTGGGGTGAGGACCGCAGTCTCGTGGTTCCCGACGAGACTCTGCGAAGACGTCTCTGGACTCCGCGAGTCTGGCCGGGTGCCGTGCTCGTGGACGGGGAGATCGTCGGCACCTGGCGCCGCAGCCGAAACACCGTGACGATCACCGCGTGGAAAAGGCTCTCAGAATCTCGACGCCGCGAAGTCGCAGCCGAGGCCGAAGTGTTCCCGCTGCCGACTGCAGCCGAGGGCGTTCGTGTGGTCTGGGACGGCGTAAACGCTGCTCAAACCTGACCCCCACGACCCGATTTTGTGAGATCTCGGACTCTTTGCCCCAACTTCCGTCTCCGCTCGCCCTGCCGGTGTGAGAATCCGAGATGGCCCTGGAGCCGGGTCCGTCGATCACGTGAGCCAGCGTGGCCATGAGCAGCAGAGAGAAGAGGACAGCAGACACCGATGACTCCAGCCAGCAGCGACCGCGACGAGGCGTTCCCCAGAGACGAATCCGCGAACGGACGTGAAGAGAACGCCGGCCTCGAAAGAGGCCTGACCGCTCGCCACATCCGTTTGATGGCGCTCGGTTCGGCCATCGGCACCGGCCTCTTCATGGGCTCCTCCGAGTCGATCCAAGCCGCCGGACCGGCAGTGCTGCTCGCCTATGTCATCGGCGGCGCCGCCGTATTCATGGTCATGCGCGCCCTCGGCGAACTCGTCGTCCGCCACCCCGTCTCCGGGTCCTTCGGCCAGTATGCCTCCCGCTACATCCACCCCTTCGCCGGCTTCCTCGTCGGCTGGACGTTCGCCTTCGAAATGGTCCTCGTCGCCGTCTTCGACGCCACCGCGATCGGTGTCTACATGGGCTTCTGGTTCCCGGACGTGCCCCGCTGGATCTGGGTGCTCGCCGTCGTGTTCTTCATCGCCGCGATCAACATGCTCGGAGTCAAGGTCTTCGGTGAGCTGGAATTCTGGTTCGCGCTCATCAAGATCGCCGCGATCATCATCCTCATCGTCGCGGGCGTGGCCATCATCATCGTCGGCTTCGGCATCGCCGACCACGACCAGATGGGGCCGCAGGCGCTGTTCGACCACGGAGGCTTCTTCCCCAACGGACTCTGGGGGCTGCTGTCCTCCTTCACCATCGTCATGTTCGCCTTCGGCGGCGTCGAAATCATCGGCGTCACCGCTGGTGAGGCGCAGAACCCGAAGCAGGTGATCCCCGCCGCCATCAACTCGGTGCCGGTGCGCATCCTTCTCTTCTACGTCCTCACCCTCGGCGTGATCATGTGCATCCTGCCGTGGAATCAGATCACCTCCGAGATCAGCCCCTTCGTCGCGATCTTCGACTCGGTCGGCTTCACCGCGGCCGCCGCGATCCTCCAAGTCGTCCTCATCACAGCAGCCCTGTCAGCCATGAACGCTGACATCTTCGGCGCCGGTCGGATGCTCTACGGTCTTGCCGAACAAGGGCAGGCTCCGCGGTCCTTCGCCCGCACCTCGCCTGGCGGCGTGCCCGTGATGACCGTGGTCACGATGATCATCGCCCTCCTGGCCGGCGTCGTCCTCAACTACCTCTACCCCGACCAGGCGCTGTTCCTCCTCGGCGCGCTGGCGACCTTCGCCACGGTGCTCGTCTGGCTGATCATCCTCGCATCCCATATCCGGATGAAGAAGGTGATCGCCGAGGAGGCCCGCCTTCCCAGCGAATTCCCCGTTCCGCTGTGGCCGGTGGGTTCCTGGATCACCCTGGCGTTCATCGTCTTCATCGTCGTCATGGTCGGCGTCGTCCCCGACTCACGACCCGCCTTATGGGTCGGTCTGCTGTGGGTCGTCGCGCTGTGGCTGTGCTACCTCGCATTCGTCCGCGGTCAGGGCCGCCGACCAATTGACCTCACCGATCGCACCGAACCCATCAGCGCAGGCAAGTAGCCGCCAACTGGTTCACCATCCCCCGCGATACCTCTGACCTCACGGCGTCCGACGACGCAGTGTCAGCGAGCCGACGATGATAGCGCCGATGATCCAGCAGGCGATGAAGAGCACTCGCAGCCAGATGTAGCTGTCATCTTCAGCACCCGTCGACACCGCACCCAGTGCATCGATCGCGTGTGACAGCGGCAGCCAGTCGCCGATCACTTCGAGCACGTCGGGCAGCTGATCGCGCGGGAGGAAGATCCCGCCGAGCAGGATCTGCGGGAACACGAATACCGGCATGAACTGCACGACTTGGAATTCGGTGCGCGCAAAAGCGCTGGCCAGCAGGCCCAGCGCCGTGCCGAGCAGAGCGTCGGCGATCGCGACGACGAAGAGTAGCCCGACCGAACCCTCGATCTTCAGACCGCACACCAGAGTCGCATAGCCGACGGCCACGGCCGTCTGCACCACGGCGAGCAGCCCGAATGCCAGGGTGTATCCGAGGATGAAGTCGCCGCGGCCCAGCGGCATCGACAGCAACCGCTCCAGCGTTCCGCTGCGGCGTTCGCGCAGGGTCGCGATGCTCGTGACGAGGAACATGACGATGAAGGGGAAGAGCGCGAGCATCGCCGGCCCGATCCGCGAGAACACATCGGTCTCATCGAAGATCCACGCCACCAGGCCGATCAGCAGGCTGGGCACGATGAGCAGCAGGGCGATCGTGCGCGGATCGTTCCGGATCTGGACGAGGACACGTCCCGTGGTCGCCAGAGTGCGCATCGGGTTCATCGCCGACCAACCTTCTTCGCTGCGCGTCCCGCGACACCGCGTCCGCTTCGCGAAAGCAGATGAGTCCCCGATCGCCGGCTCCGACCGGCAGATCCCGCACCGGCCGTGTCCGCTTCGATGATGTCGAGGAATGCTTCCTCCGCCGAGGCGGCCCCCGTGCTGGCGAGCAGATCGTGCGGTGTCGTATCGGCGAAGATCGCGCCCTCCAGCATGAGCAGCAGCCGGTCACAGCGTGTGGCCTCATCCATGACGTGGCTCGAAACCAGCAGCGTCGTCCCGTCCTCGGCGAGGCTGCGGAAAAGCTCCCACAGATCATTGCGCAGCACAGGATCGAGGCCCACGGTCGGTTCGTCGAGGACCAGCAGGTCCGGGGAGCCGAGCATCGCCGCGGCCAGTGATACCCGGTTCGACTGCCCTCCGGAGAGCGTCCGCGCCAGCTGATCGGCCTGTCCGGTCAGGTCCGTGCGCTCGAGCACCCGGTCGACATCGGACTTCGGAGCTCCCTGCACGCGTGCGAAATAGCGCAGATTCGCCCGCACGCTGAGGTCGTCATAGATGCTTGCCGACTGGGTCATATAGCCGACTCGGTGGCGCAGCTCCGCCGATCCGGCGGGTCGGCCCAGCACTTGGACCCGTCCGCCTGCGACGATCTGGACCCCGACGATGGCCCGCATCAGCGTCGTCTTTCCGCTGCCACTGGGCCCGAGCAGCCCGACGATCGCACCCTTGGGAACGTCACGATCCAGGGAGTCGATGACTGTCTTGCGACCCCTCCGGATCGTTAGTCCCCGTGCCTCCACCGACTTATTCATCATGTGCTGAATATGACATCCGGGAGTGTTCCGGTCAAGGGTTCTCCCGGAGAGTTTTCATGACCACCGTCCCACCCCTGGTGAGCGGCGACCGCGCTGGAGCCATTTGGGCTCAGTTTGAGCCGCCGACCCCGTCGAGATGGCCCTGCACCGCGGGAGCCAGACGCGCGGTGAGGTCGTCGACCGACATCGATGCCAATGGTTCGAGTTCGAGGACGTGGCGAAACATGAGCGCACCCGCCATCTGAGTGAGGACGAGAGTGGCTCGCAGATCCGCCTCTGCACTGTCGACACCAATGTCCTCGATCCTGCGCGCCACCGCCCCTTTGAGCTCACGCAGCAGAAACTGCCTGATCAGACGGCCGGCTGCCGAGTCGCTCACCGCAGAACGCAGAATGGTCACTCCGATCGACCTCACGTTCGAGTGTTCCCAGGCGCTGAGCACCGTATGTACGAGGGACTCGCCGAGGCGGTCGTCTGATACTTCTAGAGCCGAGCGAACGATGTGGTCCGGTCGGACGGGAAGCTTGACCACCTCGGCGAAGAGGCCGGCCTTGGACTCGAAGTAGTGATGGACGAGTGCGGAGTCGACCTGGGCACGACGGGCGATGCCGCGCAGAGAGGTCTTGTCGTACCCTTTTTCGGCAAATTCGGCCGAAGCGGCGGCCGTGATGGCGGCTCGCGCATCGCTGCTGCTCGCCTTGCGCGGGCGCCCTCTCCGGCGGGGCCCCGGGTTCAGATCCGCCATGCTCCCCAGAGTATCGTGAGGACCAAGCTGCAAAAGGTCTGCACAACGGTCCGCCCGACGGAGCAAAGGTCTGGGAAACGGGCCTCTGTTTGGTCAGAACCACCTCGGCGGGGGTCCTAGCGTGGATGTAGCAGCAGTCGTATGAAAGGTTTTCCGGTTCACATGTTCAGGCAGTCGTCGAAGTTGGCCAATGTCCTCTATGACATTCGAGGACCCGTCCTCGAAGAGGCCCAGGCGATGGAAGCCGCCGGGCACACGATCCTCAAGCTCAACATCGGCAACCCTGCCCCCTTCGGATTCGAAGCCCCCGAGGCGATCGTCCAGGACATCGCCGCGAACCTTCCCGTGACGCAGGGGTATTCGGACTCGCGGGGGATCCTGTCGGCCCGCCGTGCCGTCGTCCAGTACTACGAGACCCGCGGCATCCACAATCTCGGCACCGACGAGGTCTACCTCGGCAACGGAGTCAGCGAACTCATCACCTTGAGCCTGCAGGCCCTGTGCAACCCGGACGACGAGATCCTCGTGCCCGGCCCGGACTATCCGCTGTGGACCGCCTCGGTGGCGTTGTCCGGCGGCACCCCGGTCCACTACCGCTGCGCGGAAGAGGACGCCTGGCAGCCGGACCTCGACGACCTCGAATCCCGGATCACCGAACGTACCCGCGGAATCGTCGTCATCAACCCGAACAACCCGACCGGTGCGGTGTACTCGCAGGAGACGCTGCAGAAGATCGCCGACATAGCCCGCCGGCACGGCCTCATCGTCTTCTCCGACGAGATCTACGAGAAGATCACCTACAACGGCGTCGAACTGGTCAACATGGCCACGCTCACCGGCGATGATGTTCTGTGCCTGACCTTCTCGGGTCTGTCGAAGGCCTACCGGGTCGCCGGCTACCGTTCCGGCTGGCTGGCGATCACCGGACCTCTGGACGAAGCGCACAGCTACCTCGAGGGCATCAAGCTGCTCGCGAATATGCGCATGTGCTCGAACGTTCCGGCCCAGCACGCGATCCAAGCGGCCCTGGGAGGGAAGCAGTCGATCGATGATCTCGTCCTGCCGACGGGCCGCCTCGGCGCGCAGATGCAGGTCGCCTATGAAGGGCTCAATTCGATCGACGGCGTCTCTGCCCACCGCGCCGACGGTGCGCTGTACATGTTCGCGAAGCTCGATGTCGAGAAGTTCGGCATCACCGACGACGAGCAGTTCGCCCTCGACCTGCTGCGCGAACAGAAGATCCTCGTCTCCCACGGCACGGCCTTCAACTGGCCGAAGCCCGACCATTTCCGACTCGTCACCCTGCCGTCGGTCGAGGTGCTCACCGAGGCGATCGAACGCCTCGACACGTTCCTCTCCGGCTACCGGCAGGTCGCTCCGACGACGTGCGAGCTGCCCGTGGTGCGCGAAACCGAGCACGCGGCATCGCCCGCAGCCGGCTGACGGGCTGAACCGACGAGGCGCCGGCGAGCGCCTCATCAAGAAGGGCGAGCGCCTCATTGAGAATCATGTGGTGCCGGGCGGACATCGATCCGTCCGGCATCACGGCTGAGGTGGGCATCACGGCTGAGGTGGGTATCCTGACTCAGTATCAATCACCATCGAGCCGAAAGCAGGTAGGGATGCCGCACCTCATCGAAGTGTGGAACGACACCGTCGACTCCCGACACCTCACCGGCGGCATCGCCATCTCCGTCGGCATCGCGGTCACCGCCTATCTCGTCGCCGACCATCTCTTCGCCGCGGCCGGTCAGACGGAACTCGGCCACCCCTATGCTCTGCTCTTCGGCATTCTCGGGTGCATCCTCGGCGCCGTGATCACTGGCTTCCTGTTCAAGCCCAAACGCGTGATCACGAGCCCGACGACCGACACGCGCAGCCGGCAGGAGATCATCGACGAGATCGTCGAGGAGTACGGCGACCTCGGCGACCCGCGCGAACTCCCCGAGGCGGTGCAGGCCGAGGTGCGGGCGCTCGGTCTCTTCGACGCCCTCCTCGAGAACCATCGGCACCACGTTGCCGATGACGGCAGCAGCGCACGGAATACGGACGAACAGCAGTGAGCGCGGACCTCCTCGAACCCATCCTCTGGGCGATCGGCATGGCCGTGCTCGCCGCTGTGCTGTTCACCGGCATCGGCCTGATCTCCGGCACGGATGAGACGGCAACAGTCGCCCCCATCGCTCTGCTCGTCATCCTCCTCGGCGTCCCGCCCGCCGGCGTCATCGCCTTCTTCCTCGCCGCGGTCATCGCCAAACACATTTCCCACGCGGTGCCGACGACCCTGCTCGGCATCCCCGGTGACACGACGGCGGTGCCGATGCTGCGCGAGGCCCAACTGCTGCGTGCCTTGGGAGTGCCGCACCTGGCACTGCAGAAGGCGATCTCTGGCGGTGTCATCGCTGTGATCATCGCGATCCCGCTGTCCATCCTCTTCGCTCTCGTCCTCACCCCGTTCGCCGAAAGCATCGAGTCCGCGGCTCCGTGGATCTTCGTGGCGGCAGCCGTTCTTGTCGCGTACACCTCGAAGGGAAAGCTCGCCGCCGTCGTTGCGCTCATCCCCTTCGTCCTGCTCATCAGCGGCCTGCAGGCGTTCATTCTGGACCAGAAGGACGCGACGTTCACGACGTCGTTCTTCCTCGGCATCGCCACCGGCCCGCTCATCTTCGACCTGTTCGCGGGACTGTCCCCCGCGGGCAGGAAAGCGATGCGCCAGGAGGGCAAACGCGAATTCGCCCTCGCCCCCGACGTTCCGCGCCCCGGTGGGCGGATCCCGAATCCCTTCACGGTCCTCGACCGCACCCAGCTGACGTATACGACCGGATCTGCGGCGATCACCTCGGCGACCTTCGTCTTCTCACCCGTGGCCATGGCCGTGCTCATGGGCGAGATCGCCGGCAGCCGGATCAAGAACGGCTTCCACCGGCTGACGACGGTGGCCACGGTGCGCAACGCGACCACCGAATCGACCTATATCGCCGAGACGCTCATTCCCCTCATCGCCATCGGCCTGCCGCTCTCACCCGTGGCAGCCGGTCCCGCGGCACCGCTGTTCAACGCTCCGCCGGTCTACACCCTCGATGCCGAGGCGGGGACGACGAACAACCTCCACGATCTGCTCACGACCGGGCAGTTCGCCCTCTTCGCCGTGATCGCGGCGGTCATCGCCATCGTCATCGCCTACCCGTTCGTGATGACGAACGCCCATCGGGCGGCGACCTGGGTGATGCGATCGGTCTCACACGAGGCGATCATCGCCGGGTTCGCGGCCCTCATCTGCGTCATCTGCCTCTACGAAGGCGGACTGCTGGCACTCGGCGTGACGATCACCGTCAGCCTCGTCGGCGGACTGTTCAACCGGATTATCGGCATGCACGCCGGCGTCCAGTTCATGGGCTACTACGTCGCCGTGCTCACCGTGCCTGCGATCCTCGCGCTGTGAAAGAGCGGCTCACCGCCACTGCCGGGTGACGGTGCGGATGTCGGCGACCACCTCGGCTACGGCGGAATCATGGGCGGCCACGATCGGATCGTGCCGGGCCCGCGACCCCGCCGAGGCGGCCGACCGAGACCGGGACACGAGCAGAACATCGCGCCGGCAGGCACTCAACGGCATCGGGATGACCTCGATGTCGGGGTCGGTCGACAGGGAGGACTCGGGGATCATCGCGACCGCCAGACCGGCCGAGATCATCCGGTTGATGGCCGCGTAATCGTCCATCCGCATCCCCACCCGCGGTTCGAAGCCCGCGGACAGGCAGAAGGATCTGACCACCTCGTCGATGGCATCCCCGGGATCGATGCTGAACGCCCACGTCTGGGACACGAGCACGGCGAGGTCGGGCATGCCGTGGGAGTCACGCTCGATCGGGCCGATCGAGCGCGGCACGCACAGGTGCAGCTGTTCCGAATAGAGGTGAGCGGCATTGAGGGTCGCGGGGATCCACGTTCGGTCGATGTCGGTCGAGACCAGCAGCGCGAGGTCGAGGTCGCCGGATTCGAGCCGGGACACGAGCTTCGCGTGTTCGTCCATCGTCACGTCCAAGGCCGCGGTGAACACCTCGGTCCGCTCGCCCGCGACCGCTTCGTCGCGGGTCTGCCACCGCGGCCGGACCTGCAGCTGATCGTGCAGCCGGGGGATCACGCGGGCTCCGACGGTGGGCACCGCCCCGATTCGCACCGGAACGGCCTGGGATTCCCGCCACAGCGCCACCTCGGCGCCGAGGCGATCGCACAGCCCCAGGATCTCCGTGGCCCGTGCGACGACGAGGCTGCCCACTGAAGTCGGGTGCGATCCGCGTGGTGAGCGGTCGATGAGCGTGGCCCCGAGCCTGCGCTCGAGGTTGCGCAGATGATGATTGACCGTCGGCTGGCTCCACGACAGCGCCGTCGCCGCGGCGGCCACGGATCCGGCCTCGGCGACGGCGCACAGGGCGACGAGTCCGCGAGTGTCCAGAGGTTCCATTGCTCTCCTCCATCGAGTTCAATACTGACTATAGAACAAGGGAGGAAAGTTGCTATTCTCCCATACCCGCTCACCTCTTTAACCTGGACGCATGACCGTGCACCAGGACTCCCCCATGCCCCCGGCCCCGCACTCCTCCTCGGGGCCGGCGACGCATCCTGCCCTCACGCAGTCCCGCGCACCCTATGCCGAAGCTCTGGCGTATGCGGCCGACCGCAATTCGCTGTTCCTGTCCACCCCCGGACACGGCGGCACGACCGAGGGCATCTCCGCAGGTCAGGCCGAATTCTTCGGCGAGCACACCCTCTCCCTGGACATCCCCCCGCTCTTCGACGGAATCGACCTCGGCGTCGATACCCCGAAGGACGAAGCTCTGCGCCTGGCCGCCGAGGCCTGGGGCGCCCGCCGCACCTGGTTCCTCACCAACGGCTCCTCTCAGGGCAACCGCATGGTCGCCCTGGCCGTCGGCACCCTCGGGTCCGGCGTCATCGCCCAGCGCAGCGCGCATTCGAGCTTCATCGACGGCATCGTGCTGGCTGGGCTCAACCCCGGCTTCGTCTACCCCAACGTCGACGAGGTCAACGGCATCGCCCACGGCGTCACCCCCGACGCACTGCGCCGGGCCATCCGCAATCACCCCGAGCCGGTGACCGCCGTCTACCTCGTGACCCCGAGCTACTTCGGTGCCGTCGCCGACGTCGAATCCCTCGCCGAGGTGGCCCACGAAGCAGGTGCGGCACTGATCATCGACGCCGCGTGGGGTGCCCATTTCGGTTTCCACCCGGACCTGCCGGCGTCCCCTGTCACCCAGGGCGCCGACATCGTCATCATGAGCACGCACAAGCTCGCCGGTTCGCTCACTCAGTCCGCACTGCTCCACCTCGGTGACACCGAGTTCGCCGATCGCCTCGAACCGGCGCTGGCACGCGCGTTCATGATGACCGCCTCGACGAGCGAGAACGCCCACCTCATGGCCTCGATCGACCTGGCCCGCCGCGCACTCATGACCTCGAAAGAGGCGATCACGGATTCGCTGGAGAACATCCGCCACATCCGTGCGCAGATCGAGGCCACCGACCGCTATCACCTGCTGTCCGGGGAGTTCCTCGGTCATGCCGACGTCGTCGATATCGACCCGTTCCGCCTGCCCATCGACATCACCGCCACCGGACTCGATGGCCACACGGTGCGCAAACGTCTGGCCGAGGACTTCGACATCTTCCCCGAGATGTCGACGGCGACCACCCTCGTCGCCCTCATCGGCATCGGAAAGTCCCCGGACATCGGCCGCCTCATCGACGCCCTGGAGACTCTGCGCCTCGAAACCGCAGACTCCGCCACCGCGACAACCCCGGCCTCCGGCCTCCCACCACTTCCCACAGCCGGCCGACTGGCAATGACCCCGCGCGAGGCGTACTTCGCCGATTCCGAACTCGTCACCGCCGCCGAGGCCCTCGGACGGGTGAGCGTGAGCTCGCTGGCCGCATACCCACCCGGAATCCCCAATGTCCTGCCCGGCGAGGAGATCACCGCCGACACCATCGACTTTCTCCAGGCCGTGGCCGCAAGCCCGTCCGGACACGTCCGCGGCGCCGCCGACCCCGGGCTCGAGACCTATCGGGTTGTCAGGAACTGATCGGCGCGCAGTCACCGCCCCTGTCGACCCCGGAGGCCTCGGCCGGCAACATCACTGGACAAGTGACACTGCCAATTAGACAACATCTTCATTGCGTATTTTCTGGACCACTGGACGATTTCCAACGCAGGTAACTACCCTCCGGCGCCTTCGTCATGAACTGTGTCACAATTTTTGTTGACATGCCCATACGGCCCAACAAAGATGTTCTGCATTGTCGAAATCCGACAGCAACTGCCGCGCAGAGTTCGCACCATTCCGGCGACTCGGCCCTGCAACTTGCCCAGCAGCAGCTGAAACGAGGAACCGCTGATGTCAGAAGGCCACGACAGACCCGCGCAGAAAGACAAGAAACCGACCCGCAAGGAACGGCGTGCAATAAAGAAGCAGAAGCGGTTCGAGGCCGATGACTGCATCGTCGTCGAAACCAAATCGATCCGCACCGCCATCGGCGGCACCACCGTCGGCAACTTCATGGAATGGTTCGACTTCGGTGTCTACGGCTACCTGGCCGTGACGATGACCTCCGTCTTCACCGAAGGCATGGACCGACAGATGGGTCTGCTCGTGACCCTCCTCGGCTTCGCAGTGTCCTTCCTCGTCCGCCCGCTCGGCGGCATGGTGCTCGGACCGCTGGGCGACAAGGTCGGCCGGCAGAAGATCCTCTTCTTCACGATGGCCACGATGGCCACCGCCACCGCCCTCATCGGCGTCCTGCCCACCGCCGCCCAGGTCGGCCTGTGGGTGATCGTCCCGCTCTACCTGCTCAAGATGATCCAGGGCTTCTCCACCGGCGGCGAGTACGCCGGTGCCACCACCTACGTCTCGGAGTTCGCTCCCGACAAGTCCCGCGGCTACTGGGCCTCATGGCTCGATGTCGGCTCCTACCTCGGCTTCGCCGCCGGTGCAGGAACCGTCGCCATCACGACCGTGATCACCACATCCATCCACGGCGAGAACGCCATGCTCGACGGCGGTTGGAGGATCCCGTTCCTCATCGCCATCCCGCTCGGCGCCGTCGCCATCTGGTTCCGTCTGAAGATCCCGGAGACCCCGAGCTTCGAATCGAGCGAGGAAGCCGGCCGCGACATCAAGGTCAAGGACGACAAGTACGCCCGCCACGGCCTCATCGGCGTCATCCGGCACTTCTGGAAAGAGATCCTCATCGGCATCGCCGTCGTCGCAGGCTCGCAGACGGTCGGCTACGCGCTGACGAGCTTCATGCCCACCTACCTGGAGGAGACCGTCAAGGTCTCAAACGTCCAGGCGGCCGTGGCCACGATTCCGGTCCTCGTCATCATGTCGCTGTGCCTGCCGCTCATCGGCAAGCTCTCCGACAAGCTGGGCCGCAAGTTCGTCTTCCTGGCAGCAGCCATTATGACGATCGTCCTCATCGTCCCCGCCTTCGCCGTCATGCAGATCGGTGAGATGTGGGCGGTGATGGTCGCCCTGTTCATGGTCGCCCTCCCCGCCGGATTCTACATCGCCTGCTTGGCCTCGACGCTGCCGGCTCTGTTCCCGACCGCGTCGCGCTACGGTGCGATGGGCCTGACGTTCAACCTCGGCGTCTCTCTGTTCGGCGGCACCACGCCGCTGTTCGCCCAGGCGCTCATCGATGTCACCGGCAACTCGTACATGCCCGCGTTCTACATTATGTTCTTCTCGGTCGTCGCACTCGTCGCCGTGCTGCTCATGAAGGAATCGGCGCACCGGCCGCTGCCGGGTTCGTTCCCGACGGTGAACACCCACGAAGAGGCCGAAGAGCTCGCTCGCACCCAGGCGGACAACCCGGACATGGACATCGAGTCCATGCCGATCGTCGACACCGACCCCGACAGGGCACCCGCCTGAACAAGGTCTGCACTTGAGCGGTGAGTGCATGAGCGGGTTCAAGATTCATACGTGGTGATCTTGATCAGTGCGTATGAATCTTGAACCCGCGGGTACTGACGCGCCGCCGAACGCGCCGGGGCTCAGCCGTCGGCGTCAGCCGGGACGCGCTTGAAGAAGTAGAGGTTCGACGTGACGAGGTCGGCCGCCTCGGCGGAGTTCCCTTCCTCGATGAGGTCGACGATCCGCGGCAGTTCGCGAGCGGAATCGACCGCGATGGCCCCGATCTGGTCCTGGTGCCGGTAGAGGCGCGATTGATCGCGCAGGCGCAGGCTGATCGCGGCGGCACGCCCGCCGAGTCCGTGCTCGAGCAGAGCCTCATGGAACCTGCGGTCCTGCGTATAGAACTCGGCCACGTCACCGTCCTCGGCCGCCGCGACGGTCGCCTCGGCGAGGCTGCGCAGTCGGGTGACCGCATCGGCCTTGGTCGTTGATGCGCTCGTCGCGTCCGCATCTGCCCGCCGGCCGCGACCGACGCGGTCGTCGCTGTCCGCCCCGGCCAGGCTGCGGGCGGCGGGAGCCGCGAGGAGGACGCGGATGGCGATGATCTCCTCGAGGTCTGCCTCGGTGACGGTGACCAGACGGAATCCGCGATTGGGCACGGCTTCCACGGTCCCTTCGGTCACGAGCGCCATCATCGCCTCGCGTACGGGACTGAGTGAGATGCCGAGCTGCTTGGCCAGGCCAGCAGCAGAATAGATCTTGTCTTCGGCGAGCTCACCGGCGGTGATGGCGTCGCGGATGATGCCCAGTGCCTGCTCGCGCAGCGATTCGGACTGTGTTCTCACTCGATCCATCTCACGCTCCCCTTCGATTCGTGGTCAGCAGCCCGCAAGCGCACACCTCCTCCAGCGCGATGTGTGCGGCGACGATCTTCCGGTCGCCTATTGACAGCATAACCGTGAGATCGCACCATGGAAGCAGGTAGTCGGTAATCGATTACCTGCCCGGACTCCCCCGCGGAGTCATACCCACAGTGACGTTCCTGCAATGAAGGAGGAACCCATGACCGCCGACCCCGCATCCGGCACACCAGCATCAGACGCGTCCGGCACACCCGCACCGCCGATGTCCGCGACGGACGCGTCCGCCGATCCGCTGCTCCAGCCCTTCTCACTCGGCCGGCTCACGCTGCGCAATCGCATCGTCTCGACCTCGCATGAGCCCGCGTACACCGAGCTCGGCATGCCGAAGGACCGCTACCGCCTCTATCACCGGGAGAAGGCCAGCGGCGGTGTCGGTCTGACGATGATCGGCGGTTCGGCCATCGTGTCCAAGGACTCCCCCGCCGCGTTCGGCAACATCGACCTGTCCACCGATGAGGTGGTTCCGTGGCTGTCCGCGATCGCCGGAGACTGCCACGACGAGGGCGCGGCGATCATGATCCAGGCGACCCACTTGGGCCACAGGTCCTCGAACTTCGCCGGCGACTGGCTGCCGTTGGTCTCGGCCTCTCGGACCCGGGAGGCCGCGCATCGGTCCTTCACGAAAGCGCTCGAGGACTTCGACATGGATCGCATCGTCGCAGACTTCGCATCCGCAGCCGAACGCGTGGCGGCCGCCGGATTCGACGGGCTCGAGGTCATGCACGCCGGTCACCTGCTCGATTCCTTCCTCGCCCCGTGGCTCAATGACCGCGACGACGAGTTCTCCGGCGAACTGGACAATCTCATCAAGTTCCCGATGCGCATCATCGATGCCGTGCGCGCGGTCGTCCCGGATGATTTCGTCCTCGGCATCCGCATGGCCGTCGACGAGCGCCGCGAGGACGGAATGGACGAGGCGAGAGCCACCGAGATCCTGCGAACCTACACCGATCACGGCATCGACTTCCTCAACCTCAATGTCGGGATGATCAACTCGGACCGTCAGCTCGCCGAGGCGATCCCCGGCATGGGCACACCCTCGGCACCCTGGCTCGAGACGTGCCGTCGCATCCGCGAGGCCATCGACATCCCCGTCCTCCACGCCGCGCGCATCTCCGATGCCGCGACCGCCCGGTTCGCGATCACCGACGGGTGCCTCGACCTGGTCGGGATGACCCGCGCGCAGCTGGCCGACCCGCACTTGGCGCGCAAGGTCGCCGAAGGACGTGAGGACGATATCCGCCCCTGTGTGGGCGCAAACATGTGCCTCGACTCGATCTACACCTCCGGTTCGGCCACCTGCATCCACAATCCCGCCACCGGGCGGGAGGCCGATCTGCCGCAGGAGGTTCCCCACGACATCACGACCGGACCCAAGCATGTCGTCATCATCGGCGCCGGTCCCGCCGGACTCGAAGCCGCCCGAGTCGCGGCCGTGCGCGGTCACCGGGTGACCCTGCTCGAAGCCGAGGACGCCCCCGGCGGGCAGGTCCGCATCGCCGCCCGCTCGCGGCGGCGCCGCGACCTCATCGGCATCATCGACTGGCGCGTCCAGCAGTGTAAGAAGCACGGTGTCGACCTGCGCCTGAACACCTTCGCCGAGGCGGCCGACATCCTCGGCCTCGGTCCCGACGTCGTCATCGTCGCCACCGGCGGGGTTCCCGATGCCGGGTATCCCTTCCGTGAGCAGGGTCCGAGCTTCGACGTCTGGGATGTCATGGACGACCGGCTGAAGTCGAAGCAGCGGGTGCTCGTCTTCGACGACCACGGGTTCTACCCGGCCCTCGACGCCGTCGAACGCCTGGCTCGGGCCGGTCAGCAGGTCACCTACGTCAGCCCCGAACGCACGATCGGCATCGACGTGGGGTCGATGAACTCCCCCGCGTATCTGCAGGTGTTCTCCGAATTCGGAGTCGAGGTCCGCCTCGGCGAGCGCTTGGCGGCGAAGCCGCGGAACGAGGGCAAGGAGATCGTGGCGATGCTGCGCAACGACTATTCGGATCGGGAGACGGAGGTCGTCACCGATGCCGTGGTCGTCGACTTCGGGACGACTCCCAACGATGAGGTCTATTTCGAGCTCAGGTCACAGTCGTCGAACCACGGGGCCACGGATCTCGAGGCGTGGGTCCACGGACACCCGCAGCCGGAATCCGGCCCGGATCCCGAGGCCACCGGCACCGAGGCGGGGCACCCGTTCGCGCTGTACCGGATCGGTGATGCCGTCGCCTCCCGCAATGTGCATGCGGCGGTACTGGAAGGGCTGAGAGTGGGAATGGGGCTGTGAGCACAGGGGTGACGACGGTCTGCACGAGTGTCGACTTCCACACCGGCGGCGAACCCTTCCGGATCGTCGCCGAACCCCCGGTCGAGATCCCCGGTCGCAGTGTGGCGCAGCGTCGGGAACTGGCCGTACCCGGTTCGCCGGCCGATGATCTGCGCAGGCTGCTGTGCTTCGAACCGCGCGGGCATGCGGACATGTACGGCGGTTTCATCACCGAACCCGATGACGATGAGGCTGACTTCGGGGTCCTGTTCTGGCACAAGGACGGCTTCTCCACGGCCTGCGGCCACGGGACGATGGCGCTCGGCGCGTGGGCAGTGTCAGCCGGGATCGTCGCCGTCGACCCGTCCGGGACCACGGAGGTCACGATCGACGTGCCCTCGGGTCGAGTTCGCGCGCAGGTGCACACGGACGCCGAGGGACGGGCAGCCTCGGTGGACTTCGTCAACGTGCCCAGCCGGCTCGTCAGCTCTGGGATCACAGTGGACACCAGCCTGGGCCCGGTCACTGTCGATCTCGCGTGGGGCGGGGCGGTCTACGCGCTCGTCGATACCGCTCAGTTGGGTGCCGCCGCCGGTTCCTCTCAGGCCGACGAGGTGGGCCGCCTCGGTGAGGTGAGTTGCGAAGTCGTGCCCGAGAACCTCACCGCGCTCATCGCCGTGGGCCGGGAGATCAAGGCGGGTCTCGCCGGTCATCAGGACACCGCGCACCCCGAGGATGACAGGCTCTCCGGTGTCTACGGCACGATCTTCGTCGACCGGTTCGGCACTCTGCCCGGCGGCGAACTGCATCAGCGCAATGTCACGGTCTTCGCCGACGGTCAGGTCGACCGCTCACCATGCGGATCGGGAACGGCGGCTCGAGTCGCCGCTCTCCATGCCGCCGGTGAGCTCGCGCCCGGACAGGTGCTGGTCCATGACTCGATCGTCGGCACGCGATTCCGGGCGCGAGTGCTTGAAGAGACCGCCGACGGCGTCGTCCCGGTCGTCACTGGCAGCGCCCACCGCGTGGCCACTACGACGTTCGAGCTCGACCCGCTCGATGACCTCGCGCCCGGGTTCGCGCTGCGGTGAGGTTCGGCCCACCGGCAGCCGCTCACCTCTCGACGACGAGGTCGGTCAGCGGGGTCGAGCAGCAGGGCAAGAACTTGCCCGCCGCGATCTCCTTCGGCCGGATGCCTCCGGCGTGCTTCATTTCGACCTCGCCGCTGATGAGCACGGATTTGCAGGTTCCGCACGCGCCTTCCGAGCAGGATGAAGGTACCGACAGGCCGGCATCCAGCGCAGAGTCGAGCACGGTCGTGGACTCATCGCAGTCGACCACGTGCCCGGAGACCGTGAACTCGACGGCATGCCTCGCAGCGGTGACTCCGCCGGACCCAGCCCCGGCGGCACGGGCCCTCGCCCCAGCTCGAGCCACACGGTCGGCGGGTGAGGTGGCGAAGACGAACGACTCTTCATGCATTCGCGTCGATTCCACCCCCGCCTCGGCGAGCAGGGGCCGTACCGCCTCCATATACGGACCAGGCCCGCACACGAAGGTTTCGCGGTCGGCCGCGTCGGGGACCACCTCGGCGAGGGTGGACGCATCGATCCGACCCCGCCGACCGGGCCAGGCCTCGGTCTCGGAATCCCGGGAGCACAGAATGGTGACGTTGACTCCGGCGACCTCGGCGAGCTGTTCGAGCTCGGCGCGGAAGATGATGTCTTCCGGCGTCGAGGCACTGTGGACGAAGGCGATGTCGGTGCCGAACCCTCCCTGTCGGGCCAGCAGGCTGCGGACCATCGACATGATCGGGGTGATTCCGGAGCCGGCGGACAGGAAGAGGTGACGTTCGGCCTGATGAAAGCTCGTGCTGAACAGCCCGTACGGCCCGTCCACGTGCAGCCGATCGCCGACGCGCACGTTGTCGTGCAGATGGGTCGACACCGCTCCCCCGGGCACACGCTTGACCGTGATGGTGAAGATGTTCGTGCCGAAGGGCGCCGAGGAGATCGAGTAGCAGCGCTCGAGACCCAGCTCGGGGATGCGCATCGTCACGTACTGACCCGGCGCGAAGTCGACGGCGGTCATCCATCCCGCCCGCAGCTCGAAGGTCGTCACGTCGTGGGTCACCTGGGTGATGCCGGTGACCTCGACGGGGCCGGTGAGCAGTTCGGGATCGAGTTGAAGCTCGGCGAGCACGGGGCCAGCTGATTCAGCAGGCACCCGGTCGATCGGCGCGGCGAGCGCGGGCTCGACTGCCGTATCGAAGACCGGTGGGGCGGCGGCCGCGAGTGCGGGTCGCCCGCCCCGAGAGGGCACTCGGAACGTCGCCTTGCCCACGGGCACGGACGCGGCCGGGGCGAATTTCGAATGACGGTACCTCATCGCTGCTCAACTCCTTCCGACTGCCCATTGCCCAACTGCACGGTCCGCTGCACTCGATGGGCCTTGAGACGTTCGATGTACCAGGTGACGAAGTCATCGACCTGCGATTCGGTGGGAGCATACGGGCCCGGCACATATGCCGGCGACGAGATTCCCAGGTGCCCGCGTTCGCAGAAGGTCGCGTCCTGTTCGTTCGTCTTGAGCCACACCGTCGTGAGGTTGTCGAGGTCGTAGTCGACTCCTTCTTCCGCATCGGCGTGGACGAGCCAGGTCGTGCGCACCAGCGTCTTGTCTTCGGCCAACGGCAGCAGGCTGAACGTCACCACGTGGTCGCCCATCGCGTGGAACCACATATTCGGCTGCACGTGCAGCGACGCCCGGCCCAGGACGAAGGTGTCAAGATCGCCCAACAATTTCGCCGAGGCGGCCGACCCGTCCATCGTGTACGACTCGCCCTGTCCGTCGAGAGCTGCCCGTTCGATCCGGAACCCGGTTGGCCGTCCGCTCAGCTCCTCGACGAGGGCGTAGGGCAGGCCGTTGCGGTCGCAGTTGGCGTGCAGCTGTTCCTCGGCGTCGAGGTAGCGCTGGTAGGCCGGCTGCAGCCGCTTGGGAATCTCATCGGGCTCGTAGCCGTAGGTGGGGAAGAACGTGCAAGTCAGCTCCGGGTGACCGGCTTCGCAGTGGTAGCACTCGCGGTTGTTCTCCATGACGAGCTTCCAGTTCGAGTCCTCGATGAGGTCACTCTGCGCAGCCACCTTCGTCCCGGCGATGTCATGCCCGGTCAGATAGGGCTCGAAGACGGCGGCCACCTCGTCGATGTCATCGGGCGGAGTGGCGCTGAGGCAGATGAAGATGAGCCCGCCGATGATGCGGAGGTTCACGGAACGCAGAGAGAAGCAGCTCCGGTCGAAGCCAGGAGCTTGAACGCCTGCAGAGATGAGCTCTCCGGCAGGGGTGTAGGTCCATTGGTGGTAGCCGCACACGATGTTGCCCACCGAGCCGGACAGGTCATTGAGCAGCCGAGTCCCCCGGTGACGGCACACATTGTGGTGCGCCCGGATCTCACCGTCGTCATCGCGGATGACGATGACGGAATAGGCGCCGATGTCGATCGTGAGGTAGTCGCCGGCCTCGGGCACTTCGGCAGCAGAGGCGACGAAGATCCAGGTGGAGGCGAAGATCGCCTCGATATCGCGTGCGAAGAACTCCGGGCTGATGTAGAACGGTGCCGCCAGCGAATAGCCGGGCACGCGTTCGTCGATGAGCCGATCGATATCGGTCCTGCCGTGCCCGCCCGATCCGGCGGCCGGTCCGGGGCTCGTCGTGCCGGAATCGGTTCGCTTCTGCTCTGGTGCCAGAGTCAATTCGTCCACCACCTCGTCGTCATGGTTCGGCCGCTCCTCCTACCGGCTCCTTCGCCGGCTGCGACCGTGGAGTTCGTGCTCCTGCCCCCAGTGTCCGCCAGCGGTTTGCTGAAGAAAAGCGAATCTTCTTCATCCGAAACGTGCAATACTATTGCATGATCGATCCGCGTCTCCACGTCCTTCGGGTCCTTGCCGAAGTCGGCACCCTCACCGAGGCGGCACACCGCCTCGGATACACCCCTTCGGCCGTATCGCACCAGCTCAGAGGCTTATCAAAGGATCTCGGTGTGCGTGTCGTCGAACCGCGCGGCCGCGGCCTCGTCCTCACTCGTGCCGGTCAGCTCCTCCTCGAACGCTCCCAGGAGCTCTTCACCCGGTGGGAGGAGATCCGCGGTGAGCTCGACGGTCTCGACTCCGGCGTTGATACGGGCAGCAGGCGGCTTCGTCTGTGCGGCTTCTCCACTGCCGCGGCCGCTCTGCTTCCACCGACGGCCCTGACGGTGATGGAGCGGTTCCCGGGCGCCGAGGTCACGATCATCGAAGCCGATCCCGAGGAGTGCTTCGACCTCCTGGTCTCCGACCATGCCGATGTCGCCGTGGTCGTGGCCACCGACCCGCTGCCGCCGCGCAGCGATCCTCGCTTCGAACAGTCGGCCCTGTTCAGCGATCGCCTCGATCTGCTGGTTCCCGTCGGACACCGTCTGGCCGAGAAGTCCGCGGTGGCGTTGAGCGAGGCGGCCGAGGAGTCCTGGATCCTCGACCGGTCGGGGTCGCCGTATCACCGCCTGGTGCGCACGGCGTGTGCGGCGGCCGGCTTCCAACCGGAACAGGCCCATCAGTCGCGCGAGTGGGAGACGGGAGCGTCGTTGGTATCGGCGGGACTCGGTGTCGCGCTCATTCCTCGTCTGGCCCGCCTGCCGGACGGCTTCGATGTGGTGCGCGTGCCGCTGCGCGGTGATCCGGTGCCGTCGCGGAAGATCCTCTCCGGTATCCGCCGCGGTTCGGGCGCTCAGCCGATCATCGCCTCGGCGCTGGAGGTCCTCCGGGAGTCTGCTGAAACGGCGGCCCGCCAGGGGGCCTGACCATCCAAACCTGCGGTCGCATTCGGCGCCGTTTCCTCGCGACGACGGTTGTGAGGACGATCCCGGCGATCAAAACCAGAACGGAGATGACGGCCACAGCGAATCCGGTGGTGTAGAAACCGGAGGCGAAATCATCCAAGGCGTCGACGTTGCCACCGCCGCCGAGGAGGAACAGGAACATCGGGATGACGAGGATGCACAGCCCCACACCGAGTCCGAGGACTCCGGCGATGATGAGGAGGATTCCCGGCACCACGGACGGCTTCTTCGCACGCACGCCTTGCGGCGGAACCCCACCGGGCTGGATCATCTGCGGGTGATACGTCATCCGGGCCTCCTTCGTCTCCCCCGATCCTATCGGGGACTCGAAACCACGCCATGACCTGCGCGTAGAGTTGAAGCACAGACTTCGAAAGACGGGCACCACGATGGACGATATGACCGCCGACGATCGGTCCAACCGGTCGGACAACGAAACTCAGGCTTCCTCGCCCGCGGGCACGACCGCCTCGGCGCGAGGAGGGACGCTCAAACGGACGATCGGGCTGAGCGAACTCGTCTTCTTCGGTCTCGTCTTCATCGGCCCGGCGGCCGCAGTCGGCGTATTCGGCACCCTCGATGCCCGCTCGGGCGGGGCCGTGGCACTCGTCTACATCGTCGCGACGATCGTCATGGCCTTCACCGCGGTCAGCTATATGCGCATGTCACGGGAGGTTCCCCGCGCGGGCACGGTGTTCGCCTACGCCTCGGCGGGAATCGGAAAACCGGCCGGTTTCGTCGCCGGCTGGATGATCCTCCTCGACTATCTCTTCATCCCCTCGGTCGCCTATCTGTTCACCGGGATCGCGCTGAACTCGATCTTCCCGGCCCTGCCCGTCTGGGCGTTCGTGGCCGTGGCCGTCGTGCTGACCACCGGGCTCAACCTCGCCGGGGTCAAGGTCGCCTCCCGGGTGATCACCGGGGTCGTCCTCGCCGAGGTGGCCGTCCTCGCCCTGGTCCTGGTCCTCGGCATCGCCTACCTCGTCCAGCATGGGCCGACGCGGGGATGGCTGACCCCGCTGACCGGGGTGGATGCGTTCTCCGTGACCGCGGTGCTCGCGGCCGTGTCCGTGGCTGTCCTGTCGTATCTCGGCTTCGATTCGCTTGCGACGTTCTCCGAGGAGGCCACGGGCGGGCCGCGGATCGTCGGCCGGGCGACCCTGATCTGCCTCGTATTGGCCGGCGTCTTCTTCGTCGCGCAGACCTGGGTGGGCAGTCTGCTCTCACCGCTGACCCCGGCGGAGCTGCAGGCCGATCCCGCACTCGAGGGAGCCGCTTACTACGAAGCCGTCGATTCGACGCTGGGATCGTGGCTGCATTGGCTGCTCGCCCTGGCGAAGGCCGTAGGCGCAGCGTTCTCCGCGATGATCGGTCAGGCTGCCGGCTCCCGCATCCTCATGGACATGGGGCGGTCGCGTCAGGTGCCGAAATTCCTCGCCGAGGTGGCCCCGAAGACCGGTGTGCCGTGGAAGGGGATCCTCGTGGCCGCCGGCGGCAATGTCATCGTGGCCGGGTGGGCGGCGACCCGTGCCGATGGTCTCGACCAGCTGACCTCGATCGTCAACGTCGGGGCGCTGACGGCGTTCATCTTCCTTCAAGCCTCGGTGGTCGGATACTTCCTCGTGAAGAAGCAGGGCAGCGAGACTCCCAACTGGTTCAACCACGGCGTCATTCCGGTCATCGGCGCCGCTCTGCTCATCGCCGTGCTCGTCAGCGCGAATCCTCTGGCCTTGGTCATCGGCGCGATCTGGCTCGTCATCGGCATTGCGGTGTTCGCGGTGAACAACCGGCGGCGCGTCACACAGTGAACGCAGGCGAGCCTGGACTTCAGTCGACGAAGATCGCCGAGGCGGGGCTGCCGATCCGGTCCACGAGACCTCGGCCTTCATCGACGTAGGCGGCGCGTTCATCGTCGGGGACCATCGCCCCACCGGTGAGCCACACGAGGTGGACGCCGGTCGGGGACTGAGCCGCCGTGTCGCCCATCCGCCACGGAATGGTCAGCCCGGCGGTGGCCGAGGGTTCGACATCGATGCCTTCGGTCTCATGGAGCACGCCGACCCCGGCCCGGATGACCTCGTCGGGGACCGCGGCGAACCCGGAGATCAGCGGCCCGATCGTCGGTCCGATGAAGCGTGATGGGCGGGCGACCGCCAGTCCGTCGGCGGCAGTCGCTCCGGACAGCCCGATGTCCTGGACGCAGATGTCGCTGTGCCGACCGGTGCGCACGCCGAGGAACATCGCCGGCGCCTGGGTCGGTTCGACGAAGACGCAGCGCACAGCAGTGCCGAAGACCCGTCTGAGCCCGAACGTCACTCCCCCGGGACCGCCGCCGATTCCGCACGGCAGGTAGACGGTGAGCGGATTCTGCTCGTCGATGGTCACTCCTGCGGCCGCGAACTGGCGCTCGAGCCGCAGGGCAGCCACCGAATATCCGGCGAAGAGGCTCACCGAGTCCTCGTCGTCGACGAAGTGCGTGTTCTCGGCGGCCTCGGCCGAGGCGCGGCCGGCCTCGACCGCTTCGACGAAGTCACCGGCATGTTCGATGACGTCGACCCCGTGGTCGCGCAGCATCGTCTTCTTCCATTCCCGGGCGTCGGCGGACATGTGCACCGAGGCGGCGAAGCCGAGGCGAGCGCTCAGGATCCCGATCGACAGCCCGAGGTTGCCCGTCGAACCGACGACGATGCGGTGGTTCGCGGCGATCTCACGAAACTCACGAGTCGAATAGGTGACGGGATCATGAGCGTCGAGTCCATGGTCGGCGGCGACAGCCTCGGCGAATTCGAGCACCTCGTGGAAGCCGCCGCGTGCCTTGATCGACCCGCTCACCGGCAGGCAGTCGTCGCGTTTGAGCCACAGCCGTCCGCCCAACTCGGATCCGAACAGACCGCCGAGGCGACGCTGCGCCGCGGGGGCCGGAACCAGAGCCGATTCGATCAGTCCGCCGCCGGCCTCCGGGAACGCCGATGCGAACTCGGCGGGAAGAGTCGCGGTCTCCGGGAAGGTCTCGGCGAACCAGGGGGCGAAGCGGTCGAACCGGGCCGCCGCGGAATCCATCACGTCCCCGAGGTCGGGCAGGGCCGCCTCGGTGCCGGTGGAGCGGAGCCACGTGGTCGGGGCACCCGATGCCAGGGTTCGGATGATCTCGTCGGTGCTGAGTTCGTCGGGCAGGTCGGTCATGCACCGATCGTAGCCCGGCGGGGTGCGGGCCTCAGCTCTTGACGATCTTCTTCGCGGGTTCGAGGACGTCGGCGAGTTCGTTCAGCCATTTCGCGTAGCCGTCATAAGTGTAGGCGCGTTTGTCGTCCCAGGTGCCGAGCTGGTCCTCCTTGACCGCGGGCAGGCTCTTGTAGACGGGATTGTCCTCATAGTCGGTCGAGGCGTCGTGGACGAGGACGACGTCGGCCGGGTAGTCCGACATCTTCTCCCAGGAGACTTCTGCCCAACTGCTCTCTCCCTTAGCGTCGGGGCCGACGAGGGTGAGCCCGTCCTCGTTGAGCATCTCGGCGACGCCCAGGGAGTTCGAGGTGTAGTTGATCTCCGCGGTGAAGTTCGCCAGCAGCACTGTCAGCTGGTCCTGCTTCTTCGCCACACTGCGGATGCGTGCCCGAGCGTCGTCGAAGGCCTTCCGCTTGTCCGCGATGGCGCCGGTGTCTGTGTCCTTGCCCAGCGCCTCGGCGATGGCCGCGTACTGAGCGAACATCGCGTCGGGGCCCTGCCCGCCGAGTTTGACCGGGACGAACGGCACGAGCTCGCTGACCTGGCTTTTCACCTTCTCGTCCCACCAGGTCCACCCGTCGCCGGCTTCATTGCCGTAGGCGACGAGGATGTCCGGCTCGGCAACCGCGAGAGCCTCGATATCGAGTTCCATATCGGTGCCGACGACCTCGACCCCTTCTTGGTCGAAGGACTTCCCCGGGGACTCATTCTGTCCGAACCCGAAGACCGCGACCGGCGTGATTCCGTACTGCGCGAGACCGGCTGCCGAATAGAAGTCCGCGGCGATGCGCTTCGCCGGACGGTCGAGTTCGATCGTCAGCCCGTCATAGCCTTCGGGCGAGTACGTGAAGTTCGGGTCGCTGCCGGCAGTGCCAGACGCGCCGTCACCCGCATCGCCATCGGCTTCGCCGCGGCAGCCGACGAGGGCGAGCGGGGCGAGAACGGACAGGGCAAGGAGCTGACGACGACGCATCGAGAGCCTTTCGGTGGGCGTCCCCGCAGGGACGGAACTGGTGCGCCTGTAGTGACGCCGGGACCACCGTAGCACTATTTGGAAAGGCTAGCCTTACTAAATTAGAGTAGAGTAGCGTTGCGGATGTTCCGACTTCCACGACAGCTGCACACACGAACAGAACGCGTCCCCGCGGGGACGACCTCACGACCACGTGGTCGCCGAGGATGCGAAGGAGTATCAGTGTCACGAGCCCCCATCGGCGCCTTCGAAGCAGAGGTCCTCGCCGTCGACGACCTCAGCCCGTCCTTCCGCCGGGTGACATTCGGTGGTGCGGGACTCGAAGACTTCGGCCCGAACACCCACCCTCGTGATCTGCGGATCAAACTCGTCATCCCGCCTCAACGCTCCGCCGCACCGACGTTCGATCTGCCGGCATTCCTCACCGAACAGGAAGCCGCCGGGGTGTCCTGGTACCAGGCCTGGCTGCAGGTCAGCCCCGAGGAGCGCGGTGCGATGCGCACCTACACCGTGCGCGAATGGAACGATGCCGAGCGCAGACTCGTCATCGACATGGTCCTCCACACCGATGAGCACGGCCATTCGGGCCCGGCGGCCGAGTGGGCCGAAGCCGCCGAGGTGGGCCACCGCCTCCATATCATCGGCCCCTCCCGTGCCTCGGAGACTCCGTGCGCCGGGATCGAGTTCGCCCCGGGAGATGCCCACCAGATCCTGCTCGCCGGCGACGAGACCGCTGTGCCCGCCATCGCCTCGATCCTCGATTCGCTCAAGGACAGCCGGGCGCGGGGCAAGGCCGTTCTCGAGGTCCCAAGCGCCGAGGACATCATCGACATGACCGCACCCACCGGCTTCGAGATCGAATGGCTTCCGCGCGGGGAGGCCGATTTCGGTCAGCTGCTCGAACCTGCCGTCCGCGAGGCGGTGCGTTCGGAGACCCGGATCCCCGTCGGGGCCGGAGCGTCGGGGTCGGCCGGCCGGCCGGATGGTCAGGTCCGGGAACTCGACGATGTCAACATCGACGAAGAGATCCTCTGGGATGTTCCCGCGGCACTCACCGAGGCGGCTCAGGGCAGTTCGAGTGCCACGGACAAGGACGACCGCCCCTTCTATGCTTGGATCGCCGGAGAAGCCGGACCGGTCAAGCGTCTGCGCCGCTACCTCGTCCAGGAAGTCGGGGTCGACCGCAAGCAGATCGCGTTCATGGGCTACTGGCGTCAGGGCAAGGCCGAAGGCTGAGTCCTCAGACCCGGTCGGGTCGGGTTCTGCCATTTGCCGACCGCCCGACTGCGTTCAGATCTCGGCGAGCATCTTGCCCGGGTTGAGGATGCCCAGCGGGTCAAGCGCGTTCTTCACGGCCAGCTGGATCCGTCGTGATCCTTCGTCGAGTTCGTTCGGCAGCCAAGCGCGCTTGAGGAACCCGACCCCGTGTTCGCCGGTGATCGTGCCGCCGAGTTCGAGGCCGATGCGCATGATCTCAGCGAACACCCCTTCGGCCTTCGCCGTCTCGGCGGCATCGCCGGAGTCGAAGAACACCGATGGGTGCATATTTCCGTCGCCGGCGTGCGCGACGAGGGCGATCTCGAGTCCGGATGATGACCGCAGTTCGGCCAGACGGTCACAGAATTCGGGCACGGCGGTGCGCGGCAGGCACACATCATCAAGCAGCTGACCGCCGCCGTGGGCGTTGGCGAATTTCTCGTAGGCCGGCTGGATCATCCGCCGTGCCGTGATGAGGGCCGCCGAGTCGCTCGGATCGTCCGAGTACGCGACGTCGAGGGCTCCGCAGCGTTCGGCCACCTCGGTGAAGGTCGACATCGCGGCTTGCGCATCGGTCGGGTTGTCGTCGACCTGCATGATGAGCATCGACCCGGCCTCGCCGTCGAGGCCGAAGTCGCCGTAGTCGTTGAGCATGCGCAGGCTGGCCCCGTCGAGGAATTCGAACAGGCTCGGTACCCCGCCGCCGGCCATGAAATCGGCGACGGTCTGCAGTCCGCTGCGCTCATCCGGGAAGGTCGCGATCGCAGTGAACGGCTCGGGCAGGGCGGGCACGAGACGCAGCGTCGCCTCGACGACGATGCCCAGGGTGCCTTCGGAGCCGATGAAGAGATGGCGCATATCGAGTCCGGCCACGCCCTTGGCCGTCTGCGGGCCGAGGGTGGTGATGGTCCCGTCGGCCAGAACGACCTTGAGTGAGCGGACATAATCCCTGGTCACACCGTATTTGACGCAGCAGAGTCCGCCGGCATTCGTGGCGATGTTCCCGCCGATCGATGACAGTGCCACCGATCCGGGATCCGGCGGGTAGGACAGTCCGAACGGGGCGAGGTGGTCCTTGAGGTCCTGGTTGATGATGCCCGGTTGGACGGTGACGAGGCGTTCGGCCTCGTTGACGGCCACGACGTCGTTCATCTTCGACACGTTGAGCAGGATCGCTCCCGGTGAGGCGTTCGCGCCGCCCGAGATCCCGGACCTCGCCCCCTGCGGGACGACCGGCACCCGATGTGCGCTGGCGAAGGCCATGACCTCTTGGACGTCTTCCGCCGAGGCGGCCCTGACCAGGGCGATCGCACCCTCGCGAGGGCAGAACAGGGCTTCGTCGCTGGAGTGGGCCTCGATGACATCCGGGTCGGTTGTGAGGGCACCCGGGCTCAGTCGTGCGGCAAAATCATCGAGTGCCGCCGGGTCGAGGGTGGGGAAGTCGGGTGCGGTGGACGTCGGGGTCGTCAAATCTGCTCCTCGGATCTGTGGGGCGAAGGCGGACGTTGGACCGCCTCGGCGAGGTGTAGTGACCGCGAGGGCCGTCACTTCAGCTTTACGTCCAGGTTATCGGGGGCGGGTGCGGCCCGGAGTATGAGGGTGACGATGCCGGCGGCGACCATGGCCGCGCCGACGACCCACATGCCGGCATTCTGGGTTCCGGTGAGGTCGGCCAGCCAGCCGGTGATGTAGGGGGCGAAGAAGCCCGCGGAGTTGCCGAGCGAGTTGATGAGCGCGAGTCCCGCGGCGGCACCGGCACCGGCGAGGAAGGTCTGCGGCAGCGGCCAGAACGTCGGCAGGGCCGCGCAGATCGCCATGCAGGTGATCGTCACGGCGATCATCGTGGTGAACGGCGAGGACAGGTAGAGGGCGATGGGGATCGCCACACCGCCGACGAACAGCGGGATGGCCACGTGCCACACACGCTCACCCGTGCGGTCGCCGTGCCGGGACCAGAAGTACATGGCCAGGGCGCCGAAGACATAGGGGATCGCCGTGATGAGGCCGATCTCGACGATCGAGTACTCGACGCCGAAGGACTCCTGGAAGCCGGCGATGATCGTGGGCAAGAAGAAGCTCATGGCGTAAAGGCCGTAGACCATGCCGAAGTAGACGAAGGACAGGGCCCACACGCGGGGCTGCAGCAGCGACCGGCGGACCGGGTAGTGGAAGGTCTCTTCCTTGCTCTTCTCCTCGGCGTCCATCGTCGACTGCAGCCAGTTGCGCTCTTCGGCGCTCAGCCACTTCGCGTCCCGCGGACGGTCGGTGAGGTAGAAGATGCACATGATGCCCAGGAGGACGGCGGGCACGCCTTCGATGACGAACATGAAGCGCCAGCCCGCGAAGTTCTCGAAGATCGAGTTGCCGCTGGAGATCAGCCACGACGACAGGGGCGAACCCACGACGCTGGAGAGTGGGATGGCGAGCATGAACAGAGCCGTGGCCCGCGCGCGCATCGAGGTCGGGAACCAGTACGTGAGGTAGAGGATGATTCCGGGGAAGAATCCCGCCTCGGCGACGCCGAGGAGGAACCGCAGCACGTAGAGCCAGCCGTGGTTGGGCACAAATGCCATGGCCGCGGCGACGATGCCCCAGCTGATGAGGATCCGGGCGAGCCAGATGCGGGCGCCGAATCTGTGCAGAGCAAGGTTCGAGGGCACTTCGAGGATGAGGTAGCCGAAGAAGAAGACGCCTGCGGCGAACCCGAACTGAGTCGCGTTCATCGCGAGGTCTTCGTTCATTCCGCCCGGTCCGGCGATGCCGATGTTCGTCCGATCGAGGTAGTTGATGAAGTACATCGCGATGACGAACGGGATAAGACGGATGAGGACCTTGCGCAGGGTCCTCTTCTCCAGTGCCGAATCGGCAGGGGTCTGTCCGCTGGTCGGCGGGCGCACCTCGGATGACATGGGATCTCCTTCGATCAGGTCGGGCCACGGTTGTGGCTCAGCGGTGCCGCGGACGTGCGGCAGCGGACGTGCGGCAGCGGTTCGCTGCGGGTGCATCGGCGCGGCAGCCAGTGCATTACGGCAACACATTACGACAGCGCTCCTGCTTCGCCTAGCAATCGGACATGAAGTGCCGAATAGCGGGACGCCGCGCCGAATCCGCGCCCACGTGCACACCAACTGCTTCAACGTGCAGACGCGTAACGCAAATGCTGGCCGCACACACTTTGAAGCAGTTGCTGCGCTGTCCGGTTGCGAGTGCAGCTGCGGCGACGCGGTTACGATGAGTGCAGACCACCCGATTGCGAAGGGGAGCCGCAGTGCAGTCGATGACCGAGCTCGAGGCCGAGACACTGCGCGACTACTACGGCACGTTCGCCCGCCTCGAAGCGGCCGACACCTCCCCGATCTACGCCATGTGGGCCGAGGGAGTGGCCGCGGACGACGCGGTCATCTCGCTCCTGCTCGAACTGCCCCGACCGAAGCGCCAAGCCAATCTCCTCTTCGCAGCGGCGCGCCACCTCGGTGCGGGCGAGGGTTCCTGTGCTCAGCTGCGATCGTGGCTGCTCGATCACTGGGACGACGTTCGGGAGCTCATGCTCGCTCGGTCCACGCAGACGAACGAGGCGGGCCGCTGCGCGACGCTGCTGCCGGTGCTCGCGCAGATCCCCGGTCCGCTTGCGCTCATCGAGGTCGGAGCCTCGGCGGGTCTGTGCCTCTATCCCGACCGCTACAGCTACAGATTCACCGTCACCGAGGCGGCCGGACGCACCGCAGCCGACGATCGGACCGCTCGCGGAGGAGCAGTTGCAACCGATCATTCTGCTCCCGGGACGTCCGGTGCGAAGTTCGAGCAGTCGGTGACGCTCGACCCTGCGGACGGTCCGAGCCCGGTCGTGCTCGAATGCGAACTGACGAACACTGCCGTGCCGAACCGTCTCCCCGAGGTGGCGTGGCGGGCCGGAATCGATCTCAATCCTCTCGATATCACCGATGCTGACCAGCGGGAATGGCTGACGTCGCTGATCTGGCCGGAGCATGAGGCGAGACGGGAGCGCCTCCTCGCCGCTGCCTCGGTCGCGGCCGCCGATCCCCCGAACCTCGTCCGCGGCGACCTGCTTGAGACCGTCGAATCCCTGCTTGCCGAAGTGCCCTCCGGAGCCCAGCCGGTCGTCTTCCACAGTGCGGTGCTGGCCTATGTCGATGCCGAGGCACGTGCCCGCTTCGCCGCCCTCATGCAATCACGCGACGACGTCGTATGGATCAGCAATGAGGGAGCCGGAGTCCTCCCTGACACTCGCGCGCAGCTCGAGACACTCGGGATCGAGCCCGACGGGCGATTCGTGCTCAGCGTCGACGGCCGAGCTCTCGCCCTGACCGGTCCTCACGGGCAGAGCTTCACCGGACTGTCACAGGCCCGATGATTGGTCCACCCGCATCGATAAAGCCACAACATGGTGCCGAAACCGCGCCCACGTGCACACCAGCTGGCTCAACATGCAGGCGCATAACGCAAATGCTGCGCGCACACTTTGAAGCAGTTGTTGCGCTGCAAGCCCCGCCCCGCTCACGCCCAACCGACGACGAGGCGGGCCGCCTCGGCGGGGATCATCGGGTCGACGCCGGTGAGGTCAGCGAAACGGCGCAGACGATTGGCCACAGTGTTGCGGTGGCAGAACAGCCGCTCAGCCGACGCACCGATGCTCCCCGTCGACAGATACACCTGCACCGCCTCGATGAGACGCTCTCGCTCGACCGACCCGCACTCACCCAACGACGATTCGACATCGGCGAGGATCGGGTTGCCCGCGGCATTGAGCGACCGAGCGGCCAACCGTGCCCATCCGCGCCTCCATGTCATCGCAGACGTCTCATCAGCGGCGATGACGTCGGCGAGGTCTCGGGCCGTCAGCGCCGAACGCCGCAGGGCCCCGATCCCTTCGGCACGCACATAACCCACCCTGGCCTCGGCGATCCTGCCGGCGAGCGCCCCCAGCGAACGACCGACTCCGCCACCGACGGGATCGGAAACATGGCCCACGCCTTCTGGAACCTGCGTGAACGCGATGAGCACCTCGCCGAGGTGGTGCGCGAACATGGTTCCGCCCGCGCGGACATGATCGGAGATGATCACCCGCAGGGCCCGGACATCGTCCCCGGTGGCGGCGATGACGAGCAGCGGGCAGTCGACGTCGAGACCAAGCCCGGTCGCGATCGTCGACAGTCGTTCGCCGGTCGGGTCCGGATCCTCGAACAGACTGGCGATGAGGCCGGCGTGCACCGAGTACTCCTCGGCCCGCATCCGCGCGAGCTCGGCCGTGTAGGCCCGTTGGACCTGGGAGACGTATTCGTCGACCGTGGACAGCACGATGCCCGTGTGGCGGATGACCAACTCCGCGTCGTCCTGGGTCGCCACCCGAGTGAGCACCTCCCAGAGCACGCTGAAGTCGAGGCGGATCGCCGTCATCAGCGCCTCGAGCGGGATGCCGGCCCGGGCCCGGGAGACCCCGACCTCCGTCGAGACAGTCACAGGCCCGTCGAATCCTCCTGCGCGCAGTCCTTCGATGAGGGTACGGAACGAATCACGCCCGGTCCGACGAAGTTCCGAGACCGGGATCGGCGCGGGATCATAGCCGGGAACGCGGACGACACGGGCCATGAAGCGATCGGTCAGCTCGTCGAGGTCGAGGGCATCGAGGAGCTCGAGCCATCGGGCCGCGTCTCCCGGAAGCGGACGATCGCGGAGTCGGCGGTCACGATAGGCAGTCATCACCCCACAATATGTGCAGATGCACAATCCTGCTGTCCTATTCGGCGACAAATGTGTCTGGAAAGAGACGTACGACACTCGGTAAGGTCGATATCTGCCGGTCACGCACCACCGAATGCGACCGGTCCGAACGACTCGACCGACACCGGACCCGCATGGGCCCACCGGCCCAGCCGCCGACCGGCGGAGCCGCGAACCGCGTCCCGATCCTCAACGGAGCACACTATGAGCGAGCAGAAAACCACGGCGTCCGCCGAGGCCAGCGCCACAACAGAACTGAGCATCAAGGACGCGAACAAGGTGGCCGCCGGTGCGCTGATCGGCACCGCCCTCGAGTGGTACGACTTCTTCCTCTTCTCGGCCGCGGCCGCCCTGATCTTCAATGTCCAGTACTTCACCAGCGAGAACGCCACCGCAGCCGCGCTGGCCTCCTTCGCGACCTTCGGTGTGGGTCTGGCCGCTCGCCCGATCGGCGGTCTCATCTTCGGCCGCATGGGCGACAAGGTCGGCCGTCGTCGGGTCCTCATGATCACGATCGTCGGCATCGGCATCGTCACCGGCCTCATCGGCCTGCTGCCGACCTATGCGGCCATCGGGTTCGCCGCCCCCGCCCTGCTCGTCCTCCTCCGCATCTTCCAGGGTCTCTTCGTCGGCGGCGAATGGTCGGGGGCGATGACCCTCGTCGTCGAGAACGCGCCCCTGCACCTGCGCGCTCGCTATGCGGCGATCCCGCAGATCGGCTCGCCGATCGGCACGATCCTGTCCTCGGGCGGATTCTTCGTCTTCACCCTCATACTCTCCCAGGACAGCTTCCACTCGTGGGGCTGGCGCATTCCGTTCCTCGTCGCCATCCCGCTCCTCCTCGTCGCCGTCTACATCCGCAGCCGCCTCGAGGAGTCGCCGGTCTTCCGCCAGTTGGAGGAGTCGGGCGAGGTCGAGAAGAGCCCGATCACCACGACCTTCCGCGACTCGTGGAAGCAGATCATCATCGGCATGGCCGCAGCCCTCCTCGGCGTCGGCGGTTTCTACCTCGTCACCGCATTCTGCGTCTGGTACGGCGTCAACGTCCTCGGCTATGACGATTCGCTCCTGCTGCTCGGCAGCATGGTCGCCGCCGCCGTCGAGATCTTCGTCCTGATCTGGGGCGGCATGCTCGGCACGAAGTACGGTGCCAGCCGGGTCATCCTCTGGGGCGGTGTCGCCTCGGCAGTGGTCGCCGTTCCGGCCTTCTTCATGTTCGAGTCCGGGGTCCCCGCACTCGTCGTCATCGCCATGACCCTCGCGGTCGGCACACTGTCCCTTCCCTACGCGGCCTCGGGTACCGTGATGACCGGCCTGTTCCCGGCGACCACCCGGTACACGGGCGTGAGCATGTCCCAGAATGCCGCGGGCATGATCTCCGGATTCATCCCCCTGCTCGCGACCGGCTTCGTCGCCTCGGCGGGCGACCACTGGTGGCCGGCAGCCGCGATGCTCGCCTTCCTGTCCCTGTTCACCGCTTTCGCCGGCGCCATCGCCCCGAAGCTGAGCGTCGATCTGCCCGGCTTCAAGCACTGAGAACCGCACAGCGCTGAGAACCCAGCGCAGCACCGGGCCGGGAGCCCCGGACCTCACACCGTTCGACCCTCGAAAGGACACCCAATGTCGCGTTCCGCCGGCCACCTCATCGTCGACACCCTGGAGAGCGCGGGCATCGAACGCGTCTACGCGGTCCCCGGCGAGTCCTACCTCGACGTCCTCGACGGACTGTATGACGCGAACATCGAGACCGTCGTGTGCCGGCAGGAGGGCGGTGCGGGGTTCATGGCGCTGGCCGAATCCCGGCTGACCGGCCGTCCCGGAATCGCCATGGTCACCCGCGGACCCGGGGCGGCGAATGCGATGATCTCCGTCCACACCGCCTGGCAGGACGCGACCGCGCTCGTCCTCTTCGTCGGCCTCGTCCCCCTCAACGATCGATCCCGCGATTCCTTCCAGGAGTTCAGCCTGCCCGAATGGTTCTCCTCGACGGCGAAGCGCGTGCTCACCATCGATGACGAGGCCCGTGCCGGTGAGATCACCGCCGACGCCCTGCGCATCGCCGCCTCCGGTCGCCCCGGCCCCGTCGTCGTCGGCCTGCCCGAAGACGTCCTCGTCCGTCTCACCGAGTCCCCCACCCCGACACTCGCCGAGGTGGCCCCACCGACCCCGGCCCCCGCCGTCATCGACGGGTTGGCTTCTCGGATCGCGGCGGCCGAGCGTCCCGCGTTCGTCCTCGGCGGGGATGGGTGGCACAACGGGTGCGGCGCTGAGCTGGCCGGTCTGGCCGCCTCGGCGGGGGTGCCGATCTTCTGCGATTGGCGCGCCTACGATGCGATTCCGCATTCCTCGCCGGCGTGGGCCGGCTGGCTCGGCTACGGTCGCGCCGATGCCGTGGCGGCCGGTTTCGCCGAGGCGGACCTCGTCGTCTTCGTCGGCTGCACCCGGTCCGACGTCTTGAGCGACGGGTACACGATCGGCTTCGACGCCGAAACCGTGCTCGTCTCCCTCGACATGGAGGCCACCCAGCACGCAGGGCGCATCGATGAGCACATCATCGCCTCCCCGGAATCCTTCACTCGTGCCCTGACCCGGACCGATGCCGGTGCCGCTCGTGCTTCCGGGCAGCTGCGCGGGACTCGGACGGATGAGTGGATGCAGTCACGTGCCGACGTGCAGTCCCGGTTCGCCGCGCACCGCCCCGACGCCGAGGCGGCACCGGAGAACGCGAACCGTGCCGGGGTCGATCTCGGGGTGGCGTTCGGGATTCTCGATGACCGCCTCGGCGGGGATGCGATCCTCACCTATGGAGCCGGCAATGCGACGATCTGGGGGCACCGGTTCATCCGGCATGAGCGCCCGGCCGGCCTCGTCGGAGCCCGCAACGGGGCGATGGGCCTCGCCGTTCCCGCCGCGGTGGCGGCCTCTCTGGCGTACCCGGAACGGCGTGCGGTCGCGATCTGCGGCGATGGGGACTTCCTCATGAACGGCCAGGAGATCGCCACGGCCTTCGCCCACGGCGGGACACCGCTCATCATCGTCGTCGACAACGGTGTGTACGGCACGATCGTGTCCCACCAGGAGAACCACTATCCCGGGCGGCCCTCGGGCACGCGGATGGTCAACCCGAACTTCGCGGCGTGGATGTCGGCATTCGATCTCGGCAGCTCCGGGGTCGCCTCGGCGAGGGTCTCCGGCTCTGTTCCACCGGGAGCAGACGGCACTGCGACGGGAGCGGGAATGGTCGGCCACGGCGAGCGCGTCGAGGCCACCGAGGACTTCGCAGCCGCGCTCGACCGGGCCTTGGCCCACGACGGGCCCGCCCTCATCCATGTGCTCATCGACCCGGCGACGATGCCTCCGGCCGCCGACGAAACCGCCTGATCGATCCTGGTGCCCACCGCGGTGGGCGCCTGCCACCTGACACCGGCACCGCCGGCGCCGCACCCCTCCATCCCACCGTCGCAGGTCACCCCGCCCGCGACACCGTCTCGAAAGGACCCCTCATGACCGTTTCACCCTCCCTGATCAGCGCCGATCGCGAAGCCGAGTTCCTCGCCGATTGGGCCGTGCATTCGCGTTTCGGTGCCGTCGAGGGCACGAACGGGGTCGACCGTCAGGCGGCGAGCGCCGCCGATGGCCAGCAGCGGAAATGGTTCGAAGAGCTGCTCGTCAAGCACGGTTTCAGCGTCCACCGGGATGCGATCGGCAATCAGTTCGGGCTCCTCGAGCTCGTGCCCGGGGCCCCGTATGTGCTCACGGGTTCGCATATGGACTCGCAGCCGACGGCCGGTCGTTTCGACGGTGCCTACGGGGTGATGGCTTCGGCGCATGCGTGTTTCGCGATCGCCGATGAGCTGCGGGCGGACCCGTCGAAGGCGAGGTCCAACCTCGCCGTGGTCAACTGGTTCAACGAAGAGGGCTCACGGTTCAAGCCGTCGATGATGGGATCCAATGTCTTCACCGGCAAGGCCGAGTTGGAGGCGGCCCTGACCACGCGTGATACCGCGGGAATCACCGTCGCCGAAGCTCTCGATGAGTTGGGGGAGCGCGGAGATTTCACGGCTCCGGAGATCGCCTCCTATGCGGAGATCCACGTCCAGCAGGGCCGCAGCATGGAAGAGGACGGAGTGAGCATCGGGCTCGTCAATGCCACGTGGGCGGCTCACAAGTACGAGTTCAAGGTCACCGGCGCACAGGCCCACAGCGGGTCGACGCTCATGGCCGATCGGCAGGATGCCCTGCTCGGTGCCGCTCGCCTGGTCGTGGCCGCACGGGAACTCGTCGACGACTTCGAGCCGGGTGCCCTGCACACCGCATGCGGCCAGCTCACCGTCTACCCGAACTCACCGGTCGTCGTTGCCAGCGAAGTCAGCCTGCTGCTCGATCTGCGGTCCCCCAGCGCCGAGGTGATCGCCGCCGCCCATGAGAAGCTCATGGCCACGATCGCCCAGGTCAGCGCCGAAGATCGCGTGGAGATCGAGATCGTCGCCGAACACAGCTGGGATCAGAACCCGTACTCCGAGGACGGGGTCGAGCTGGCGCGCACCGCGGCCGATGATTTGGGACTCACCTCGGCGACGGTGATGACCGTGGCCGGGCACGATTCGACGAACATGAAGGATGAAGTGCCCACCGTCATGCTCTTCATTCCCAGCGTCGACGGGGTCTCGCACAGTCTGGCCGAGTTCACGAAGGACGAGGACCTCGTCTCGGGTCTCCATCACCTCACCGAGGTGGTTCGCCGGCTCGCCTCGGGTGCGCTGGCAGAGTGACCGCGAAGGAGATCAGTCCTCCCAGGGATTGAGCAGTCTGACTCCGATATTCGCGAAGTCAGCGACGTTCCTCGTGACCAGGGTCAGAGAGTGTGCGAGTGCGGTCCCTGCGATCAGGCTGTCCATGTCGGGCATCGGGTCAGGGACGTGCAATTGCGATGCCTGCACAGCCACTTCGGCATCGACGGCAAGAATTCTTCCGTCGAAGACCTCAGAGACCTGTTCGTCGAACCACTGCCGAAGGACGGACCCAGCGCGGGCGTCCCGTCGCTCTTTCCGTCGGACTCCGACATCGAGTTCGAGGACCGTGATGGCGCTGATGGCCAGATCATCGATCTTCTGTGCAGCGATCCAGGATCCGACGGGCGTCCGGTTGCCGCGGCGAGCGTCACTGATGATGTTGGTGTCCAGCAGATACCTCACAGTTCGGGCACCCGCAGCGTTCGCTGAGAACGATGAGGCAGATCGAAGTCCGGATCATCGTCGTGGATGACGAGGGCATCTCCGACGAGGTCCGATCTGCCGCTGAGTTGATCGTACTCATCGGCAGTCAGCAGAACGTGCGCGCGACGACCATGTTCGGTGATGGTGACCGGTCCGTGCTTAGCCGCACGTTTGGCAGCCGATACGTCCCGGTTGAATTCCCGACTCGACATCGTGGTCATCGTCCACCTCCCGAAATGTCACTACTGTAGGTACATTCTATCTCGGGGTTGTGGACGAATCCATCGCCAGATGCCGATTTGACAGGACTCTCGGACCCGCGGTCATCAGTCGATGGAGTCGACGTCCTGGTTCTCGTCGACGAGCTTCTTCGCCAGCGGTTCCCACTTGTCGTAGGCGTCGGGGTAGGCCGAGCGCTGCACTTCCTGTGCGGCGTCACCGGGGTCGATGCTCTCCCAGTCGGCGATCTGGGTCAGTCCCGGGTTGGCGGTTCCGGAGTCGACTCCGTAGAAGGCTTTCGATGCGTACACGGTGTCGGTGACTTCGTCGGCCGATCCCCAGTCCATCGAGGGGCGCTGCTGGAAGGCACCGGCGGAATCGCGGTCGCCTCCGTCGAGGTCATTGAGGCTCGATTCCTGCAGTGCGGTCATCACGGCGATCGTCTGTGCCTGCTTGGACAGGTCTGCGCCCTTGCCGACGCCGATGATGGTGCGCGCATTGTCGATCTGTTCGGCGCTCAGCTCATCGGGGTCGTCGATCCCTCCGGTCGAGCCGGCGTCGGACTGGGCGGCTTCACCGTCCTGGCTGACGCCTCCGGTGATCGGGTCGGCCGAGGCCGAGGTCGCCGTTGCCAGGGATACTCCTCCGGCGAGGACGGCTGCGGACAGTGCAGTCACCGCAAGTGTGCGCGCACGTTTCATCTGTTCTCACTTTCTCTTGATCGGGTCCTCGACCCGGTCGGCGACTCCTGGTGCGCGGCACACGTGGTGGGTTCTGCGGCATCTGCCCTGTGGTCGGCACAGGAACACCCATGCAGAAGGTGCCGTGGAATCGCCCCACACAACACTGACGGACCAGACTGCCCCGTTCAATGCAGAGAGACTTCGAGGTGACTCATTCTCGCCGCAACGAATCATCACGGATCCGTGTGTAAGCGATCAGAGTTCACTGAACGCCGCGCGGTGACCAGCGGTGCTCTCACCCGCCCGTGACCGGGGTCTCGATCCACTCGTCGGGCTGTTCGCAGGCGTGGGCCAGGGAAAGTTCAGGCGCTCGAACGCGACCGTACTGCTGCCGGCGAGCGCTGCGGACGCACCGGTGGGGCGTGATCCTGGATAACCTGGCCGCATGCGCTCACAGCTGCCGCCGGACGCCGCAACCGCCATCAGGTCCTATCTGCGTATTGCCGATCGGGTCCTGCCCGGCGGCATCATCGCCTGCGCTGTGACCGGGTCCATCGCGCTCGGTGCCTACCGCCCGGGCCGCAGCGACATCGACCTCGTCGCGGTCATCGCCGATGAGTACCGGACACGGCCAGATCTCCTCCGCCGCCTGCGGCTGCTCCATCTCTCGCAGGTGCCCCGCCTGGTGGTCGGGGCGGCGCGCGGGCGAGGTGTGAGCGCCTGTTGCAATACCGTCTTCATCGCCGAATCCGAGGTCGGTCGACCCGTCACGCAGATCCGTCCGATCGCTTCTCACACCGGTGAGGTCTTCGACTCGAACGGCGCGTTCGACGTCAATCCGGTGACCTGGAAGGAGCTCGTCGACGGCGGGATCACGGTGCGAGGTCGGCCGATCGCCGAGTGGGATGTCGATGCGCAGCCGGAGGCGCTTCGCCCGTGGATCCGCACGAATCTGCGCGAGTACTGGACTCCGTTGGCCGCACAGCTGCGCGACCGACCGTCGCGCAGCCCGGGATCGCTGCTTCGTCGATTAGTGACGTCCCCGCGGGGACTTTCAGCCGGCAGCGTCGAGTGGTGTGTGCTCGGTCCCGCGCGGATGCATCATACGCTTGCGACCGGTGAGATCATCGGCAAGGAGGAAGCGGGATTCCACGCGCTGACCGCATTTCCGCAGCATGCCCCCATCACCGAGGTGGCCCTGGCCAAGGTGCGCGGCGCGCGGATTCCGTCCGCACCGTCACGACGGCCGTGGCGGGGGCTGACCGCCTCGGCGATGGATGACATCATCGCTGCCGCCCTCGACTGAGTCCGGCAGCGCGAACTCTACTTCGCGATGAAGTGGAGGCGCTTGTTCACGAACTCGCCCATCCCGATCGGCCCCATCTCACGACCGAAACCAGACCGCTTCACCCCACCGAACGGCAACTCAGCAGCCTCCGCCGCAATCGTGTTCACATGCGTCATCCCCACCTCAAGACGAGCGGCCACCCGATCGGCACGCCCCTCATCAGTGGAGAACACGGACCCACCCAAACCAAGGGCACAATCATTCGCAAGCTCGAGGGCCTCCTCATCGCTGGAGACCCTGTACACGGTGGCCACCGGCCCGAAGATCTCTTCGCCATACGACTGCGAGTCCCTGGGCACATCGACGAGCACGGTCGGGGCATAGTAGGCCGCCGGACCGTCGCCCAGCTCACCACCGATGAGCACACGGGCACCCTCAGCCACGGCCTTGGTCACCTGTGTGTCAACGGTCTCGGCGGCAGCACGGCTCGACAGAGGCACGTATTCGCTGTCGCCGAGGTTCAGCGGATCCCCGGGCTTCAACCCGGTGCCCAACTTCACGAGCTCAGCAACGAACTCGTCATAGATGTCGTCCATGACGATCAGCCGCTTATTCGAGTTGCACACCTGTCCGGCGTTATACGTCCTGAACTCCCACGCTTCACGAGCCACAGCAGCAACATCAGAGGCGTCGAGGACGACCATCGGGTCGATCCCACCGAGCTCCAACACGGCTTTCTTCAGGTTCTGCCCCGCCTGAGCGCCGATGATCGCTCCGGCCCGCTCCGACCCGGTCAGGGAGACTCCCTGAATCCTGGGGTCGGCAATCATCGACGCGATCTGATCATGGTTGGCGAAAAGGTGTGAGTACCCACCGGCGGGAACGCCGGCGGCGCGGAAGATCTCCTCGATCAGCAGCGCCGACCGCCCACAGATGTCAGCGTGTTTGAGCATGATCGTGTTGCCCAGCACAAGATTCGGGGCAGCGAACCGAGCGACCTGATAGTAGGGGAAGTTCCACGGCATCACACCCAACAGGGCACCGATCGGCAGCGCTTCGATCCGGGCAGTGCCGGGGATGGTCGACGGGATCTGATAATCCGTGGCCAGACTGGGTCCGTGGACGCCGTAGTAGTCGATGATGTCGGCGGCGAACTCGACCTCATCGACGGACTCGGCATACGACTTGCCCATCTCCACCGAGATCGTCCTGGCGAGTTCGTCCTTGCGTTCATGGAAGATCCCCGCCGCCCTGCGCACAATCGACGCCCGTTCCTGAATGTCGGTGTCCTTCCACGTCAGGTAGGTGGTGTGGGCGCCAGCGACGGTGGATTCGATCTCGGCGTCGGTCGCCTCGGGGAAGGTCTCGACGATTTCGCCGGTGGCGGGATTCTCAACACGATAGTTCGACATGTTTGCTCCTGTGATGGTTCCGAAATTGCAGAGGGGTGAGGGAAAAATGGTGTGCTGCGGCTCCATCACCGCAGTCAGTTATCACCCATACCATCGACGGAAGCGCCGGAATCGGCGCGAACGATCATTCCGACTTGATCGTAATACAGGTCACGGAATTTCGCCGAGGCGGCCGCCCACCGACCCGAGGATCGATCGGCTATCGCGGATGCCCGACCGATGGTGCCGTGATCGTCCTCAGCGCACGACTTCGCGGTGTGTGGTGTCGAGTCGGCGCGTCCAGCCCCGGCCGTCGAGGTGTTCGAGCAGGGGGATGACGACGCGTCGGGTCGTCCCCAGCGCCTGCCTCGCCTGACTTGTCGTAAAGGGCTGGTCGAGACCGGCGAGGATCCGCATCGCCTGCGCGGGGGTGCGCGGGCACACGATGATTCCGTCGCCGAGGCGCAGGATCCGTGCCGCCTTCTCGGCGACCGCGAGCTCCCGCGCTCCGAGACCGAGTTCGCGCAGGTCATCGGCTTCCGGTGCGGCGAACGGGTCGGCTGCGAGTCGGCGTTCGATCTCGGCGATCCCGGCTTCGGCGGCACCGAGTCCCGCGGTATGCCCGGGCGGACGGACCATTCCGTCGACGGCTTCGAGCTCGGCACGGGAGATGATCGCATCCAGCAGTGCCCGACTTGCGGTCCCCGTCCCTTCGGGCAGGGTCGGCTGATCGTTCGCTTTCGACAGGGCATCGCGCCTGGTTTCGCCACCGTGTCTGCGGCTCGTGTCCGGGCTCCTGCGCAGCGCCTCGGCGACGGCTTTGACGGGGACTCCCGCGGCCATCGGTGTGGCCGCGAGTTCGCGACTGACCAAGGATTTCGTCGCCTCGACCCAGGCGGTCAGCGTCGGCGAGTGGACGAGCCAGCCGCCCACACTCTCGACGTCGGCGGGCAGGCCCTCGTCATCGGGCACCTGCAGTCCGAACCGAGTAAGGACGGAGCGTTCGACGGCTCCGCGGCGGGCCACCTCGACGAGGATATCGCCATTCACAGGACGCTCGGCGAGCTCCCGAGCCCGCCTGGCGCCGTCACCTCTCCGAGACAGTTCGGGCGGGTCGACGTCGAGCACGAGGAGGCCGGCGAAGACGTTGCGGCTGCCCGGGGCGCGCAGCACGATCCGGTCGCCGACCTGCAGGGGAAGCGGCCGGTCGAGGGTGAGCCGAGCGTGATCGGCGTCGAAGTCCCGCAGCCTGGCGGGCACGGCGGCGGTGCCGATATGGGCCATGAGTTCGTGGATGCCGCAGTCGAGGGCCTCGCCCATGGTGCGGCGCACGTCGATCGTGTCGACGATCGGCCAGACCCCACTCGTGAGCAGAGCGTCGCCGCGGTGGAGGTCATCGGCGGGGACGTCGCGGAGGTTGACGGCCACGCGGGCCTGCGGGACCACCTCGATGGTGGTGGAGTTCCGGGACTGCAGACCCCGCACACCCACGGTCCGAGCGATGGTCTCTCCGCGCAGCTCGACACTGTCGCCCGTGGTCAGTGTGCCTGCCGTGAGGGTCCCGGTGACGACGGTGCCGGCTCCCTTGATGGTGAAGGCCCGGTCGACCCACAGTCGCACCCTCCCCGAGGTGGTCGGAGGCTCGGCTGAGGCCGTGACCTCGTCGAGGACGCTGATGAGTTCGGGCAGGCCCTCCCCGGTCGTCGCCGAGACCGTGACGATCGGCGCAGCTTCGAGTGGTGTTCCACGCAGCTGCGCGCTGACCTGGGCTTTTGTAGGGTCGACGGAGTCGGGGGCGAGGTCGGCCCGGGTGATGACGACGAGGCCGTGGGTGATGCCCAGCGCATTGATCGCGTCGCGGTGGTCACTCGATTGGGCTTGCCAGCCTTTGTCGGCGGCGATGACGAAGCAGGCGATAGGGGCGGGGCCGAGCCCGGCGAGCATGTTCGCAAGGAACTTCTCGTGTCCGGGGACGTCGACGAAGGCGAGTTCTCGTCCCGAGGGCAGGGTGGTCCAGGCGAAACCGAGGTCGATGGTCAGTCCGCGTTTCTTCTCCTCGGCCCAGCGGTCGGGTTCCATCCCGGTCAGGGCGCTCACCAGCGTCGACTTACCGTGGTCGACGTGCCCGGCGGTGGCGATGACGAAGGTGCCCGGGGTCGCGTGCGCGGATCCGTGCGGTGTTTCAGGCATGGCTGCCACGGACTCGGGCGATGGCCTCGGCGACGCGTCGATCATCGCTTTCGGACACGCAGCGCAGGTCGATAAGGCATCGTCCCTGGTGGACGCGGGCGACGATCGCGGGATCGCCGAGGCGCAGCGGTTCGGCACAGTCTTCGGGCAGCTCGATGGCCCATCCGGGCAAGGGCACGCCGGGGGCTCCCCCGCCGCCGACCCGTCCGTCGTGGTCGACGACCGTGGCACCGACCGCCTCGGCAAGTCGTTCGGTGCGTTTCCGCAGGTGATCTGCGTCGATGTGGAGGGCGTCGTGGATCGGGTTCGCGGTGTGGGTGATCGTCGCGTCCAGCGCGGCGAGGGTGAGTTTGTCGGTGCGCAGTGCTCTGGCCAGGGGGTGTTTTGCCAGTGTCTGGACTGCTTCGGCACGACCGAGGATGAGGCCGGCTTGCGGGCCACCGAGGAGTTTGTCGCCCGAGACGATGACGAGGTCGGCACCGGCGCGCAGGGCGGTGTCGATGTCGGGTTCGTCGGGCAGGGCCGGGTCGGGGGTGAAGAGTCCGGAGCCGAGGTCGACGATGAGCGGCAGGTCGTGCTCATCGGCGAGTCTGCGCAGGTCAGCGACCTCGACGGAGGAGGTGAATCCTTCGACGCGGAAGTTGCTCGTGTGGACCTTGAGGAGGCACGCCGTGTCGTCGCTGATGGCGTCGGCGTAGTCGGCCAGGTGGGTGCGGTTCGTCGTGCCGACTTCACGCAGCCTGGCGCCGGTGGTGGTCATGAGGTCGGTGAGGCGGAAGCCGGCGCCGATTTCGATGAGTTCGCCGCGGCTGATGATGATCTCGCCGGGATCGCCGGGGCAGGACCTCGCACGAGGCCTGCGGCCGCGCAGCGCAGTGACGGCCAGCAGCAGGGCGGCCGCTCCGTTGTTGACGACGAGGGCGTCCTCGGCCGCCGGGCAGGCCCGCAAGAGTGCGGCTTTCGCTCCGGTTCCGCGCTTGCTGCGTTTGCCGGTGCCGAGGTCCATTTCGACGTCGACGTAGCCGGCCGCCTCGGTGATGGCCTGTGTTGCCGCAGGTGAGAGCGGTGCTCGGCCGAGGTTCGTGTGGACGAGGATGCCGGTGGCGTTGAGCACCGGGGTCAGGGAGGAGGCCGAACGGGAACCGAGCTCGGCGGTGATGGTGGGGGCCACCTCGGCGACGGGGATCTCACCGGTTCGGGCAGCGGTCTGCACTTCGGAGATGATCGCTTTGATGGTCGCCTGGTTGAGGTGCTCACCTGCGGCGATGACCTCGGGAAGGGCGAGGAGGTGATCCGTGCGCGGAATGGATCGACGCGGGTCGGGATCGACCATGGGGCGGCCTCCTCGGTGCAGGGTCACGGCGGCGCCGCTGGGTCGGCGGGACCGCAGAACGGTTGGCGGAGGCGGACGGGAATCGAACCCGCCAGACCGAGATACTCGGTCTCACTGGTTTTGAAGACCAGGGCGCCCACCAGGACACGGACGCCTCCATAAGGAATCCTATCGCGGGTGTGGGCGAGTGCTCACAGCTGAGCGCGGAGCAGGTCGCTCTTCTCGAGGTGCACGCCCATCGGACCTGGTGACGGTCTCGTCATGTGAGTGTTAGTCTCCGAGTATGACTGCGATTCAGGACCGTCTGACCTCGTTCGCCCACGGTGGAGGATGCGCCTGCAAGATCCCGCCGGGCGAGCTCGAGGATGCGGTGCGCGGGCTGGTCGGTCAGTCCGGTCCAGACGTCCTCGTCGGCCTCGATGACGGCGATGATGCCTCGGCGGTGCGGGTCCGAGACGATCTCGCGGTGCTCTCGACGGCGGACTTCTTCACTCCCGTCGTCGACGATGCCTACGACTGGGGTCGGATCGCCGCGGCCAACGCGCTCTCCGACATCTATGCGATGGGCGGGACTCCGGTCACGGCGATCAACCTCGTCGGGTGGCCGCGGGAGAAGCTGCCGATGGAGCTGCTCACCGAGGTTCTGCGCGGCGGACTCGACGTTGCGGGCCAGGCGAACTGCCCTGTCGCCGGCGGACATTCGATCGACGATCCCGAACCGAAGTACGGCATGGCCGTGACCGGTGTGGCCCACCCGGATGAGCTCATGCGCAATGATGCCGCCGAGGCGGGGCTTCCCCTGACATTGACGAAGCCGATCGGGGTGGGGATCCTCAACAACCGGCACAAGGTCACGGGGGATCGATTCGACGAAGCCATCGCCACGATGACCGCGCTCAATGCCGAAGCCTCACGCGCGGCCGTGGCGGCAGGTGTGCGGGCGGCTACGGATGTCACCGGTTTCGGTCTGCTCGGGCACCTGTTCAGAATGGCCCGAGCCTCCGGAGTCGGAGCGGTCATCGATACGTCTGCCGTTCCGCGCCTCGACGGTGTCGATGAGTCGATCGCTGACGGTTATGTATCCGGTGGGACCAGGAGAAACCTCGACTGGGTGCGGCCGCATCTGACTGCGGACGACGGCGTGAGCGAGGACGACCTGCTGCTTCTGGCCGATGCGCAGACCTCGGGCGGCCTGCTCGTCGTCGGCGAGCTGCCCGGACACCCGGTCATCGGCAAGATCGTCGCCGGTTCGGGCGTGCACGTGCGGTGAGGGCTAAGGCTGGAGCCGGGCCTAAACACCACGTGATTGCATTCCTAAACACCGTTCAGCCGAACAAGCTGGACTTGGAAACGCTGTCAAGCAACGGCATTGACTTCCATAGCCTCGCCGTATTGCACGTTTATAAAAGCACTAGGATCCTCTGCATCGTCCAGTATTTACTCGGGTCCGGTGTTTTCAGGCCAGTTCTACACTCTCTGAGCCCGCAAAAGCCGTACTGGATGACGGTTTCAACTTCTAATCTCACCATTGCGAAACGTGGGCAAGTTCAGAGCTGAAGATTTGCCATCGCTTTGTGCGCCTCTTCGACGGCCCGGCGGGAGGCCTCGAGACTTTTCATCGACGTAGCCAATCGCTCCAACCCTTTCTTCTCCACGCGCGATCCGCCGATCAACTGCTGAAGCCTTAGACCTCGAAGGCGAAGTCGGTCGCGTTGTTGGTCGAGCCCAGCTTCGAGATTCTCCAATTGCTGATTGAGACCCCGCAGATCCTCACGCAATTGCTGCACCATGCTGCCACCGGCTGTCCCGCCGGCCAAGGCGCTGACACTACCCCCACTGAAATCACCAGTTTCGAGGGAAGCGTCAGGTCCTTGGCCTGGAGCGGGCCGTCTCGGTAGCTGGCCCGGGCCGGGTGTCGGCCGCGCCCGGAGTAGGCCGGGAACTCGAAGGTGGCCTCGGCCGGGCCGTGCCGTCCATCTTGGGGCTGCCCCCGCCCTGGTCGAACTCCAGCACTACATCACCCAGCCCTACGGTGACGACGTGACCGGTTCTCGGGACTACTACGAGCATGGTCCACCCTAATCGCCGGCCCCCACGACCTGCCAGAAGGGCGGCAGATTCCCCGAACTCAGGCCGCCGAAGTAGCAGAGGTGCGTGCTTCTTTACCGGTTCATGCCTCGTTCTTGGTGCCGGGCCTAAGTGCAGCCTTCGTGACTGATCCGGAAGCCACGTCAGCGAGAGCGTCGTTGATCTCCTCCAGGGGGTAGACGGAGAGGATGGAGGCCAAGTCGTGGTTCTTGACGAGCTGGGGCAGCGACTTGACGTACTTAACGTAGTGGGCCGGAGCAAACCCCCACGATCCGAACACCTTCAGTTGCTTTTTGGTGATCAGATGCGGGTTGATGGGCGTGGGCCCATGGTCCGTGTATTGGCCCAGCACCAATAGCTGCCCATTTGGACGTACCAGGTCGATGGACTCGGCTACAGCTGAGGGAACACCGGCACACTCGATGACCACGTCTGCCCCTCCGCCATGCGGGGTGAGCTGTCGGAACGCGTCCAGACGTTCCGGAGCGGTCGGGTAAGAGTCCATATCAACACCCGCGTCTGCAGCCCCTATTTGTAGCGCCATTTCAATGCGAGAGGTGGGCCCGCCAAGTATCACGACAAGTGCAGCACCCATGGCTTTGGCATACATGGCGGAGGCCAGGCCCACGGGTCCAGCGCCTTGAACGGCGACGACGGACCCCGGTTCAATCTTGAGGTTCTCGACCACCCCATGGATTGCCGTTGGGCCGGCACACCCCAAGGTGATGACCTCCTCGAAACTCACCGAGTCAGGGATCTTGATGATCGTTGTTCCGGCCTCCAGGACTATCATCTCGGCCCAACCCCCCTGCAGGTGGGGGAAATCTGATGCACGACGATTAATGCCATAGATTTTCCGATTCGAGCACAGAGTCGGTTCCTTGAGCACTAGGCACTCGTGGCAGGAACCACAAGGGATATTGTTCGCCCAGACCACCCGGTCGCCCACCGCAAGGGGTTGTCCTTCGACGTCTGTGGTGAGGCCATCGCCTAGCTTCCGAATCCAGCCGACGGCCTCGTGCCCCATCGCCAGGGGCAGCGGGATATTCAGGTGTCCAGTTCGCAGATGGACGTCCGTTCCGCAGATTCCTCCTAATGCCACCTCGACGAGGGCGCCTCCAGGAGAAGGTTGGGGATCCGGAAAGTCCTGCAAGGTGATGGGTCCATTGATTTCTTCGAGAACAGCAACTTTAGGCACAGGCTTCTCCATTTGATCGGGTACGGGTCTGATCTGTCCTAGTGGACAGGTAGGGCTCTTGTGAGGGACTTGGGATGATGCCGCGGGCCGGAGGTGCAGACGCTGCTAGCGTCCGACGCTACCGCCAACCGCCGGCTCGGTAGACATCTGAGGGGTTGGCTCCTGGTGCTTTCGGCTCAATGCGATCGCCACGAACCCCACGAGTGCCGCGATGGAGACATAAAGAGCGATGGACATCGACGAGCCTGTGTTCTGAATCAAGGACGCGGCGATCACAGGAGCCGGCGCCGAGGTCACGATGCCTCCGATCTGATAGGCCAGCGAGGAACCGGTGAAACGCACCTCCGGTTGGAAGAGTTCAGGGATGAAGCTGGCGACAACGGCATAGGCGGTGGCATGAGCAATCGGCAACGCCAGAATCATCGCCACGAGGGCGCCCAGAGGCTGACCGGTGTCCACCAACCAGAAGACGGGGAAAATGAAGAGCGCCACCATGACGGCGCCGGTCAGCATGATCTTCTTCTTACCTACCCGATCCGCAATGACGGCCACCAACGGAATCGTGAAGACCGCGAGGGACGACGCGACGATCAAGGCCACAAACACGGCATCCCGCGAGAGTCCAGCATGATCAGGCCCGTAGCTCAGCAGGTAGACCGAGGAAATATAGAAGATGATGTTCGGCGAGGCCAGCGTGAAGATGCCGAGGAGCAGAGGCCACCAAGCTGTCCGCAGAAGTTCGAACAGGGGGATACGAACTTCTCGCTTGTCGGCCTTCATCTCCAAGAACTCAGGCGATTCTGTAATGCGCAGACGGATGAACAGGCCCACCACAATCAGCGCAGCCGAGATCCAGAACGGAACGCGCCAGCCCCAAGAGTGGAACGCAGGCTCATCCATCATTTGCATGAACAGGAAAATCGTCGAGGACAGGACGAGGGCCGCAGGCACACCTGACTGTGTCCAGGAAGCGTAGAAGGCTTTCTTGTTCTGGGGGGCATGTTCGAGGGCCATGAGGACAGCCCCGCCCCATTCGCCGCCCACTGCGAGGCCCTGAAGGAAGCGCAGGGCCACGAGAAGAATAGGTGCCCAAATACCGATGGCGGCATAGTTGGGCAGGAAGCCCACCAGGAACGTCGACACCCCCATCAGCATTAGTGACCAGACCAGAATCGTCTTACGACTGACCTTGTCGCCGAAGTGGCCGAAAATGATGCCACCGAAGGGACGGGCGATGAAGGCCACGGAGAATGTGGCCAGCGAGGCGAGAGTCCCCGCTGCAGGGGACAGGTCCGGGAAGAATTGGTCGTTGATGACCAGTACCGCCGCCGTGCCGAAGATGTAATAGTCGTACCACTCAATAGTGGTGCCGATCATGGAGGAGCCGGCTACGCGCCTCACCCGAGCCCGCTCGGATTGCTTAGTCGTTGTCATTGTTCTCTCCCTATCGCTAGCGCGAGGTCACTGCTTTGTAACTTGGATTACAATTATGATGACTTGCATGTAACGTGTAAGTCAATTCTCGTGCACTAAGTTCCTAGTACCGGTTCACGTCACCGACATCCTGGAAGGATCCGTTCCTCATGAAGCCATCAAACTGGACAACCTTGTCCGCGCCCCACGGTCAGATCGATGTGCCGACCGGGCTTTTCATCGGCGGAGAATGGCGTTCTGCGTCGAACAGCAACACCTTCGATGTTCAGAACCCGGCCGATGAGACGGTCATCGTCGCAGTGGCAGACGCGTCACTGGAGGATGCGTTGGAGGCCCTTGAGGTCGCTACCAGGGACCAGAACGAGTGGGGAACGACGACAACCCGTCATCGCTCGAACATCTTGCGTCGCGCCTATGATCTGCTGCTCGAGCGTAAGGAGGATATTGCCTGGGTCATGTCCTTGGAGATGGGTAAGCCCCTTGCTGAGGCCCGCGGTGAAGTACAGGTTTCTGCCGACTACATCCAGTGGTATTCCGAACAGGTCCCCCAGCAGCGGGGTGGATACAGTGACGCCCCCAACGGTGGCTACAAGATCATCACCACTCACCAGCCGGTGGGCCCGTCTTATCTCGTCACGCCGTGGAACTTCCCGTTGTCGATGGGTGCGCGCAAAGCCGGTGCTGCCCTCGCCGCCGGTTGCACTGTGCTCATCAAGCCCGCAGCACTCACGCCGCTTTCGACCCACATGTTTGTGCAGCTTCTCCATGACGCAGGAGTTCCCCAGGGAGCACTCAACCTCATTACGACCAGTTCTGCCTCGGGCCAGTCGAAGGCCCTTATGTCAAGGCCAACGTTGCGTAAAGTCAGCTTTACTGGATCGACCGCAGTCGGAACGACACTGCTCAAGCAGGCCGCAGATCACGTGATGACCTCCTCCATGGAGCTCGGAGGAAACGGGCCGTTCGTCGTACTCTCGGATGCTGATCCAGTCGAGGCTGCAGCCGGCGCAGCGGTAGCGAAGTTCCGAAACGCAGGTCAGGTGTGCGTCGCCGCGAACCGGATCATCGTGGAGAAGTCGGTGGCACCCGCATTCCGAGAGGCTTTCTTGGCCAAGGTCGCCCAACTCAAAGTCGGCCCAGGCACCGAAGAGGGCGTTGACGTGGGACCCCTTGTCGATGGCAACCAGCGCAACAATGTCCAGAAGTTGCTCGAGGATGCCATCGATCAGGGTGCAGTAGTCATAGCAGGCGGCGAGGCCGTACCCCGGGCCGGATTCTTTTTCGCGCCGACCGTGGTCGCTAACGCCTCTTTGGATTCTGCCCTCGCCACCAAAGAAATCTTCGGGCCGATCGCGTCCATCTACGAAGCGGAAAGCGATGATCAGGCGATTGAGGTCGCGAACAACACGCCGTTCGGGCTGGTTTCCTACGTCTACACGCGCGATATCACCAAGGCAATTCAGGCAGCGGAACGCCTCGAAAGCGGAATGGTTGGCATTAATCGTCCGGTAGTCGCGGACCCAGCCGCGCCGTTCGGTGGCATTAAAGCCTCGGGGCTTGGGAAAGAAGGCGGTCACAGCGGCATCGAGGAGTACCAGATCGAAAAATATATCGCGGTGACCGTATGACCTGCGAGGCAACAAATGTGTCTACGGCGGGCGCCCATGGCGGGCGGAGTTGTACTCAGCATTGCTCCGTCAGCCAATTGATGGCTTCGTCGGCGTCGACCTCGCCGAATTCGGGACGATTCCGCGTTTCCTGGCGAATCAAGATTCGGACGGTATTGGCAATGTGTCGCGATAAGGCACGGCCGACGGCCACGGCGTCCCCTCGGCGGTATGCGGCGATGATGTCGGCGTGGTCATCAAAGCACTCCATCGCGGTGCGCGAGGTGGGGACCGTACCTACTCCGGTGCTGAGCACGAAGTCGCGCTCCTCCTGGAGCAGCTCCCGCGCCTTGTCGTTCCCGGCGCCGGCCAGCAAAGCACGATGGAAGTCACGATCCGCGCGCAGGACGGCTCCGGGGTCGCCCGACTCCGCCGCGACACGAAACAGCTCCACGGCGGCCTCGAACTCCGCCACGGAACTGTCTGTCTTCATCTGTGTTGCACGCCGAGACATCGGAACCTCGAGCATCAACCGCACTTGGAACACCTCGATCAATGATTTGACTGAGGTATTGAGCACGCGCACCCCGCGATTCTTCTCGATGATGACCATGCCGCGCCGCGAGAGGACCTGCAACGCCTCACGGATGGGCGTACGAGACACGCCCAGCTGGCGAGCCAGCTCTGAACCGGTGTACAGCCGGTCAGGGACCAAGTCGCCCTTGATGATGGCGCCCCTGATCGATTCGACAGCCTGATCGGTCAAGCTCACACCACGACTGACAGTATCCATTCCTCCAGTATCCCAAATCCAGCACCAGAGTCTATTTCAAAGGAGCAATCCAACAATGTCCACATATTCGTTCGGGGTGATCGGCGCAGGAATCATCGGCGCCGCCGTGGCCCGCGAGATCACCCATCGATTTCCGGGCGCAGAGGTCACCGTCCTTGACAAGGCAGATGCCGTGGCTGACCACCAGACTGGACACAACTCAGGTGTCGTCCATGCCGGACTGTACTATCAACCCGGTAGCCTCAAAGCGCGCCTGTGCCGCCGAGGCGTTGACCTATTGCACGACTACGCCGGCGAAAAGAACTTGCCGTTCGACAAATGCGGCAAGATCGTGGTGGCACTAACACCGGAGGAAGAAGCCCGACTGCGGGATATCAAGGAGAAGGCGCTAGCCAACGGTGTGCCCGACGTCGAACTACTCGGTCCCGAAGGCATCCGAAGCGTTGAACCTAACGCAGTCGGCCGAATGGCACTGCACTCACCCCATACCGCGATTATCGATTACGCCGCGGTCACGCGCGCGCTCATTGATGACGTCCAGCGCGCTGGGGGGCGCGTGATTCTGGGGGCCGAGGTCGTCTCCATTGCCAATAGGGAACAGGGTTGTGCAGTAACCGTGGCGCGTGACGGCGAGCAAAGCATCCACACCTTTGATCACCTCATCGCTTGCGCCGGACTGCAGTCCGACCGAGTCGCGCGTCTGGCAGGAGGGGCTGCCTATCCTAAGATCGTGCCGTTCTTTGGCCAGTACTCGCAGTTGGCCCCCGAACATCGAAACATCCTGAATGGCCTGGTGTATCCGGTGCCGGATCCGGCATACCCATTCTTAGGGGTTCACCTCACTAAGCGGGTAGACGGGGAGATGCTCGTCGGCCCCAACGCGTTCTTGTCTTTTGGTCGGGAGAACTACAACGGCTGGCGGATTGGGCTCAAGGACAGCATCGACGTGGCGGCCAGCCCGGGCTTCTGGAAGTTCGCCGGGCAAAATATGCACGCCGCGGTGCAGGAGTTCGGTGCGGTTCTTTCCCGTCAGAAGTTCCTGGCCGGTGCTGCAGCATATGTGCCCAGCCTGGAAGGAGCCGTATCCACACCCATTACCCGCGGCATCCGCGCACAAGCCATGGATCGACATGGCCGCCTCCTCGATGACTTCGTCATCGAGGACATCGGTAGCGCGACCCTAGTGCGCAATGCGCCCTCGCCCGGTGCAACTTCGTCACTTGCAATCGCAGAACACCTCGTCGAAACAATCGGCGACCATCCCCGCTTTACCAAGTATGGTTCCCGTGGAGAAGGGGGTCGCGGCTAGTAGTACTTGGTTAGGTCTTTTAATCTGTGTCGGGTCCTGTTAATCTCGCCGCACGCGTCAGGACGAGATTGAGTGGGTGCGGGGTGAGTTGGAGTCGTTCGTGGCCTAGCTCTTCGCCTCGCTGTCCCGGAAGGACCAGCGGTCCAAGGGCGGGTTGTACCTGCGGGGTTTGATGCTGGAGGGCCGGCGCAAGTCGATGCAGCCGATGGGAGAGCGGCTTGGGATCGAGTACCAGCAGCTGCAGCAGTTCGTGTCGTCCTCGCCCTGGGCCGTGGAGCCGGTCCGCCGGCGCCTGGCGGCCAAGGCGATCGGGTTGGTCCAGCCGCAGGCGTGGGCGATCGATGACACCGGTTTCCCCAAGGACGGGCCGGCCTCCCCGGGGGTGGCCCGTCAGTACTCCGGGTCGCTGGGCAAGGTCGCCAACTGCCAGATCGGGGTGAGCGTGCACGCGGCGACCGATGCCGCGTCGTGCCCGCTGGGCTCGCGGCTGTTTTGCCCGAGTCCTGGGACGATGTGTGCGCCGAGACCAACGAGGACGCCGAACACGCCGCGGCACGACGGGCGAAGGCCGCCATCCCGGACACGGTGCGGCACCGGCCCAACTGGGAACTGGCGTTGGAGATGCTCGACGAACTCGCCTGTTGGGCTGGCCCCGACGCCGGTAATCTGTGCCGACGCCGGATACGGGGACCCCGGCAATGCTCGAGGCTCTGACCAGAGCGAATGATGTACCCGATAAGGATCAGATCGAGCTCTATCGGCTCGCAGTTCCTGAAGGCGCCGAACCCGTGAGGGTGTCGGTGGGCCTCCTCACCAGGGAGGTTCGCGATCAAGTGGCTGTGCTCTTCCCCGACGGACTGAGCATCCTCGGTCGTGAGGCCCGGAAACAGAAGAACGTGGAGAAGTTTCCCGTCAAGGGCGCTCAAGTCCCGTTCTGGGGTATCCAGGCGGTCGATGTGCGCACCCTACGGGACCCTGAGACCGCGCTCATCGTCTCCGGCAACGACGGGTCGAGACCTTATCGGCTCGCCTACATCATCGCCGATTATGTCGAGGTCCAGTCCTTCGCCAAGGATCTCGAAGCGACACGAGCGGCCGATGCGCAGCGGCGGTCCGGGTAGCCGAGCGCGAAGGTGACTTCATCGCTGCCACAGGAAGAACAGCTCGCGGCATTGCGCTAGATGCGCGAGATGACCGGAATGCCCGATGACGCCTACGAAGCGATGGTTCGACAGGTCAGAGGGGGCCGGACTGCTTCGGAGTGACGTCCTCGTCGCGGAACTGCCGGAAACTGGCCATGAAGAACCAGAAGACGGCGCCTTGGACGAGTCCGAACAGCAGTGTCTGCCACCAATTGAATGAATCGTTGCCCCATCCGAGGAAACTCATCCCGAAGTAGACCAGTGGGAAGGCTACTGCCACAAACACACCGAGCTTGATGCTATGGCGATCGCTGAGTAGCTTCTTCATAGATCTCTCGCGCTACCCAACAATCCTCATTTCGCAAGTATGTTTGCTGAATATGCTGTCTCGTGAGGCACTTTTCGGCACCAATCGTCGTTCGCAGGGGAGGTTCGCGCAGCGAGTTCGAGCGTCCCTCACCGGTCCTCGCACACCATCGCGTTGCGGAGGGTTGTTTCGACACGAACGGTGACTGATGCCTAGCGGACTGTAGGACGTGCCACCAGCGGGAGGGGATAGCACGAACGGTGAGAGCTGCTCACGGTGAGCGGCGCCCTGCAACTCGAGCTCCGAAGGATAACCTCCGCGCGTCTACCGGCCGGTGGTGATGGAGTCGTCGGTGACGCCGCGAGCACGACGTTCTTCGAGGCGAGCGCGCTGCGGCTCAACGACGTGCCTGGGGTCCTTCGTTGATTCGATGCCGGCTTCCAACACGCCGAAACGCGTGTACGCCGAGGCGGCCGCCAAGGCTGCACCGGATACGACGGATAGTCCGCGCAGAACAGCACGCGTCTTCCAGCCGCCACCCAGTTTCTTCGCGAACACGCGCGCCCCCACCTCGACGGCGGCGGTGCCGACGGCTCCGGCGATGAGCAGCTTCTCGGCCCGATGCAGCTTGTGACCCGGTTCGCCGTCGTCCATCGGATCGACCTCGGCCGGATGCATGCGCTTCCTCATCGCCGACATCGCATAAGCCTCACCAGCGGTGCCGGCGAGCGCGAGCAGTCGGGCCGGGCCGGTCTCGGCCACCGGCGCCAATGCCATCGCGGCACCTCCGGCGGCCATCGAAGCCGAGGACACGAACACGTACGGCAGACCATTGCGGCCGGCGGCGTTCCAGGTCGGAACGGCCGTCGCCCCCAGAAGCACGGCCGTGTATGCGGCCAGCGGTGTGGCGAAGAAGGCGGACTCGACGGCCGCAGGCGTCTCCATGGCATGGAGCACCTTGCGCAGCGAGCCCAGAGGCAGCAGCTTCTCACCGGTGATCCGGTCGAGTTCGATCGCGAAGGTCACACCCGATCCGACACCGAAGCCCGAGAGGATCCACGTGCCCAGGCTCATCGGCGACGACACTTTGACGACGCGCATCATATTGAGGAATCGTTCGGGCCTGCCGAGGTCGGCCACGAGAGCGGCACCGCCGATGCCGGTGGCCGCTATTGCAGTCATCCGGGAGGCGATGCGCAGACCCGGCCGGTCGGTCAGCTGCGCGCCGAAGCCGAGCAGAGACGAACCGCCGGCCAGTCCGCCGAGGAACAGGTACGTCCCGATCTCATCGCCCCACGGCGGAGCCTTGACGATCGGTCGACCGTAGTAGGACGTGAACTCGACGTCCTCGACCATCGGCATCTCACGGTTGCCGTCGGCACCGCGGTTCTTCCACCCGCCGCCACGACCGTTGCCGCCGCGACCGCCCCGACGGCCACCGGAACCGTCAGGTCCGCTGGGACCTCCACGGCCGCCTCGGCGACGTTTTCTGCGTCCGCCTTCCGGCTCGGGTGGGCGGTAGGAATCGTATTCTGAGGTGCTCATGAACGGCGGCTCCCGAGGAACGCGAGCCCGGCTGCGGCGACCATGCCCAGCGCCGCGATCCCGGCGTTGGCGTACATCTTCGGCAGGTCCTTCGTCGCGACTCGCGGGTCCGGCGGCAGGCCGTAGACCTCGGGTTCGTCGAGGAGGAGGAACACGGACCCGGTGCCGCCGACCCCGTCGTTCGGGTTCGCTCCGTACAGGCGAGCTTCGGTCAGCCCCTTCGCATGGAGTTCGGCCACACGGTCATGTGCCTGGGCGACCATGTCGTCCCGGTCGCCGAACTTGATCGACTGGGTCGGGCAGGTCTGGGCACATGCCGGTTCCTGGCCCTCGACGAGGCGGTCATAGCAGAGGGTGCACTTGTTCGCCGTGCCCGCATCCGGCACGTCCATGTCCGCGGCTTTGCGATCGTCCCGGTCGGTGGGGGTGTTGATCGTGCCGTCGTCGCGGCGTTCGATGACACCGAAGGGGCAGCCGGCCACACAGGTGCCGCAACCGTTGCAGACGTCGTTCTGGACGACGACGGTGTCGAATTCGGTACGGAAGAGCGCCCCGGTCGGGCACACGTCGAGGCAGCCGGCGTGGGTGCAGTGTTTGCACACGTCCGAGGACATCAGCCACCGGAAGTCTGCGGTGTCCGGGGGTGTCGTATCGACGCCGGTGAAGTCATCGGGGTCGGTCGGCTCCAGGGCACCCGGTGCCAACAGGTCGACTCCGAGTTCAGGAGTCGTCGGCAGTCCGGCAGAGGTCCGGCCTTCCGCCGCCGCACCCAGGGCCCCATCCAGCGGCTGAGCGGCGGCGGTCTCATCGGTGCGCGGACGGATCGTGGGCATGCCGAGATTGACGAGCTTGCGCCCGGACTCGCGAGCCTTCTCGATGCGGTCGGAATCCTGTTCGATGAAAGCGACGTGACGCCACGTGTTCGCACCGAGGCTGCCCGTGTTGTCATACGAGGAACCGAGCAGTTCGAAGGTGCCGTCCTGCGGGTTGTTGTTCCACTCCTTGCACGCGACTTCGCAGGCCTTGCAGCCGATGCAGATCGAGGTGTCGGTGAAGAATCCCTTGCGGCTGTGCGCGGAATCGTGCCAGTGCCCGTCCGCCAACGTGCCGTCGTCGATCGTCGGTGTCGACATCAGTCGTCCTCCTCCTCGTTCTCCTGCCGATCCCGAGCCGCGCGGGCGCGAGCCTCCGCTTCGGCCACCTCGGTTTCGGCGATCGCACTGCCGTCGGCGTGCCGGCCGTGGTCGGGATCGCCGTCGCTGGGGTCCCCGTCGTCGGCGCGGTTCGACACCGCCGTCTCGGCGGGTTCGGTGGGTTCGGCCGCCTCGGTGGGTTCGATGGTGATCCTACCGCTGCGATCATCAGCACTGTCGACCGTCGCCGAGGCGGTCGTGCCGTCCCGATCGGAGGCTCCATCCCGTCCCCCGTCCAAGGTCCTGCCCGGGGTGACGCCGACGGCCGAGTCGCCGCCTCTGTGAGCGTGCCCACCGGCGCTGCGACCCTGTCCGGTGCCATGGGCGGCCGCGACATCCTCGGCGGACACCGTGACCTGCTGGTTTCCGGATTCGGGACTGAGCCCGGCCTCGCGTTGGTACTTCTCGACGAAGTCGACGAGTTCGGGTCCGCGGGGTCGGCGGCCGGGCATGATCGTTCCGGCCACGTACTTGCTGTTCTGGATGTAGACGTTGGGGTCCATCGTCACACCCAGCAGGTCGTTGGCGGAATCGCCTTCGACGACGGCGCCCTGACCGCCCACGCCCCAGTGGTAGGGCAGGCCGATCTGGTGGACCGTCTTCCCGCCGATGGTCAGCGGGGTCATCCGCTTCGTCACGAGGACGCGGGCCTCGATCGCCGCCCGCGGGGAAACCAGGGTCGCCCAACCGTAGGGTTCGAGCCCCGCCTCGGCGGCGAGTTCAGGTGAGATCTCGCAGAACATCTCCGGCTGCAGCTCCGACAGGTACGGCAGCCACCGGGACATGCCTCCGGCGGTGTGGTGCTCGGTGAGCCGGTAGGTCGTGAACACATACGGGAAGACCTCGGATCCGGGCACCCCGGCACCGGGGGCGGACAGGTTGTCCTCACGGCGCATAACCATCCGGGTCGGACTGTTCTGCTGCGCATACAGCGGGTTCGACACCGTCGATTCCTGCGGCTCGTAGTGCGTGGGCATCGGACCGTCGACCATGCCGCTGGGCGCGAACAGCCACCCCTTTCCATCGGCCTGCATGATGAACGGATCGTCGCCGTCGAGGTGGGCGGGCCCGCCGTAGGCCTGGTCCGACCGCGCCGCCGGCGCCCGGTCGATCGGGAAGTCGGGCACGTCCTTGCCCGTCCACTTCCCGGCCTCGTCGTCCCACCACACGAACTTCTTCCGCTCCGACCAGGGAGTTCCGTCGGGCGCGGCCGAGGCACGGTTGTACAGGATGCGACGGTTCGCCGGCCAGGCCCACGCCCATTCGGCGGCGGTCTCGTCCTGCTCGCTGCGTGGTTTACGGCGGGCGGCCATGTTCTGGCCACCGGCATAGACGCCGGCGTAGATCCAGCAGCCTCCGGCGGTGGAGCCGTCGGCGGTCATCTGGTTGAAGTTGTCCAGGGGCTCGCCGTCGCGGTCGCCGCCGATGAAGTAGCCGTTGATCTCCTTGACGACCGCCTCCGCGTCGACTTCACCCTCCTCGTCGACCGGGTAGTCCCAGGTCATGTCGAGCAGCGGCCGATCTCGGGGGTCGTCGGAGTCCTTCAGCTTCTCGCGCACGGCTTGGCCGAGTTCAAAGAAGAAGTCGAGTTCGCTCTGTGCGTCCCCGGGCGGGTTGACGGCCTTGTGGCGCCACTGCACGAGACGTTGGGTCTGTGTGAAGGTGCCGGCCTTCTCCGTGTGGTTGGCCGCCGGCAGGAAGAACATCTCGGTGTCGATGTCCTCGGTCTTCAACTCCCCGGTCTCGATCTCGGGGCCGTCCTTCCACCAGGTGGCGGATTCGATGAGGCTGAAGTCGCGGACGACCATCCACTTCAAGTGGCTCATCGCCATACGCTGCATGCGCCCGTTGGCCGAGCCCACGGCCGGGTTCTGCCCGAGCAGGAAGTAGCCGTCGACGCCGTCGTTGAGCATCCGCACCGCGGTCTGGTAGGTGCCGTGGGCGCCGTTGATGCGCGGCAGATAGTCGAAGGCGAAGTCGTTGTCCTGCGTGGCCGCATCACCCCACCAGGCCTTGAGCAGGCTGGTGGCGTAGGCACGACCGTTGGCCCAGTAGCCCTTGTGGGTCTCCGGGGTGCCGACGGCGGCGACATAGTCGTCGAAGGTGTCGTGGACTCCGGCGCTGGGCATCGGCAGGTAGCCGGGCAGCAGATTGAACAGGGTCGGGATATCGGTCGATCCCTGGATCGTCGCGTGCCCGCGCAGCGCCATGATTCCGCCGCCCGGGCGACCCATGTTGCCCAGCAGCAGCTGGAGGATCGAGGCGGTGCGGATGAATTGCGCACCGAGGCTGTGCTGGGTCCAGCCGACCGCGTAGGCGAAGCACGTGGTCCGTTCCCGGCCCGAGTTCTCGGTCACCGATTCGTAGAGGTAGTCGAAGTCTGCGGGTTTGATTCCGCAGTTCTCTTCGACCATCTCGGGCGTGTAGCGCGAGTAGTGGTACCGCAGGATCTGGAAGACCGACTTCGGGTCTTTCAGGCTCGGGTCCTTGAGCGGCGCACCGTGCTCATCCGTCTGGTACGACCACGTCGAGTTGTCGTACGAGTTCGTGTCCGGGTCGAACCCGGAGAACAGTCCGTCGAGATCCTCGGTGTCGACGTAGTCGTCGCTGATGAGGTTCGCGGCGTTGGTGTAGGCGCGCACGTACTCGGCGAAGTAGCGGCCCTCGGTGAGCACACGGTTGATGAGCGCACCGAGCAGCACGATGTCGGAGCCGGCCCGGATGGGCACATGCTTGTCGGCGATCGCGGTGGTGCGCGTGAAACGAGGATCGACGTGGATGATGCGGGCACCCCGGGCCTTGGCCTCGCTCACCCATTGGAAGCCCACCGGGTGGCACTCGGCCATATTGGAACCCTGGATGATGATGCAGTCCGCATTCGCCATATCCTGGACGGGTTGTGTGGCGCCGCCGCGCCCGAACGAGGTTCCCAAACTGGGAACGGTGGCGGAGTGTCAAATACGCGCCTGGTTCTCGATCTGTATCGCCCCGGCCGCGGTGTAGAGCTTCTTGGCGAGGTAGTTCTCCTCGTTGTCGATCGTCGCTCCGCCGAGGCTGGCGATGCCCATCGTCCGCCGCAGGGGGTGGCATTTGTCGTCGACGTCTTCCCAGTGGTTGCGGCGGGCGTCGATGAATCGGTCGGCGATCATGTCGATCGCGGTCGACAGGTCGATCTTCGTCCAGTCCTTGGCCTTCGGGGCCCGGTAGAGGACGTCGGTGACACGACCGGGGGCGTTGACGAGCTGTTCGCTGGCTGCGCCCTTCGGGCACAGGCGGCCGCGCGAGATCGGTGAGTCCGGGTCGCCTTCGATCTGCACGACCTTGTCGTCCTTGACGAAGATCTTCTGCCCGCAGCCGACAGCGCAGTAGGGGCACACGGATTGGACAACCTTGTCGGCCGTGACCGTGCGTGGGGCGGTGTCCCGGGTCTGCTGGGACACGACGGATTCGCCGCGTCCCGTCTTATCCGACGTGCGCAGCTGCCGGAGTACCGGCCACTCGAGGAAGCTGAACCGAGCCATGGCACCACCTTAGCCCCTTACGAGGCGGAAATGCACCAGGTGAGACCGGGTTTTCGATTGGGTCTCGGGGGCCGGGAATTCCCCGGTTCGCCGAGGCGGCTGCGCGGTCATGATCGGCCGCGCAGCCGCCTCGGTGTTGGGTGCCGGGTTCGGGTCCCCTGGTTGAGGTCGCCTGGTTCAGACCCGGCGGGCCAGGAGGATTGCGTCCTCGAGTTCGGCGGGCTCGCCCGACGGGGAGGTCACTTCTCGGGTGCGGGTGTCGGCGAGTTCGATCTCCCACCGGTCAGGGCTGGCGCCGATGAGGAGGGCGAAGTCTCCGTTCGGGCTGACCAACTCATGGTGGTGGTCCATGCCGTGCTCGAACTTCTCGCTGTGTTCGGCCGCCCACGGCGGCATCGTCGCGTGGGAGACGAGGAGGAGTGCCCCGCCCGGTGCCACGTGCGCGGCGACGCGGGTGAGGAGCTCTTCGCGGGTGTCCGGCAACCGGGTGTGGAGGAAGGATCCCGTGACGAGGTCGAAGCCGCCTCGGCGATCGGGGTCCTCCGGTTCCCAGGTGGAGACGTCGGCGACAACGAATTCGGCGGTGGCTCCGCGGGATTCGGCGGCCCGGCGGGCACGGTCGATGGCCGTGGTCGACAGGTCGATGCCGGTGGCGTCCCAGCCGTTCTCGGCCATCCAGACGATGTCAGCGCCTTCACCGCAGCCGACGTCGAGGACGCGGCCGGGGGTCATCTCGGAGACGACGGCAACGAGGGCCTCGTTCGAGTTTCCGGACCAGATGGCGTCGTCGGCCTCGGCGTAGCGCTCTTCCCAGGCGGCCACGGAATCGGGCGCACCGGTATTGCCTGCGTCGGTTCCGTCTGAGTGGGTGTGATCGTTGCTGCTGGTCACGGTCACTTGTCGACGCCCGGATCGGCAGGGATCGAATCGGGTGCGGCACCGTCCGCACCGTCGGTCTCTGCGGCAGCGGCGGCTTCCTGCTTGGCCAGTTCGGCACGGACCTCGTCCATGTCGAGTCCCTTGACGGCGGTGATGACCTGTTCGAGCTGCGGGGCGGCGAGCGCGCCGGGCTGGGCGAAGACGACGATGCCCTGGCGGAAGGCGACGAGGGTCGGGATGGAGGTGATCGAGAAGAGTCCGGCCAGCTGCTGCTGGGCTTCGGTGTCGATCTTGCCGAAGACGATGTCGGGGTTGGCCTCGGCGGCCTGCTCGTAGACCGGGGCGAACTGCTTGCAGGGGCCGCACCAATCGGCCCAGAAGTCGAGGAGGATGATCTCGTTGTCGTTGATGGTCGACTCGAAGTTGTCTTGCGTGATTTCGATAGTAGACATGCGACCCAGTCTAGGAGCCGCGGATGAATATCGACTGGACGGTGGTCATCGACGACTCCCTGCCTGCTTCAGCCGGGGCAACCAGCGCTGCCGTAGCCGGAGACGGCCCGAGCCGATTCAGCCGACGGGATCCGCGATCGGTTCGTCGTCGATGATGGCGGTGAACACGGCATCCGCCTCGGCGGATTTGACCACTCGGTTGGGGTCCTCCGGCGCCGCGGTCCAGGGCATGATCTCGAAGGTGATGTCGTCCTCGGGCACGGAAGCCACCGTCGTGGCCAGGGAGGCCAGCGAACGCATCGAGTCGAGTTCGTCGTCGACGCCGATCGTCGAGGTCACGGCGTCGAGGAATCCGTACAGGCGGTCGGGCCGGGTGAGGACTTGGCCGCTCTTGGCGCGGTCGATGATGGCCTCCATGACCATCTGCTGGTTGCCCATCCGGGAGATGTCGCTGCCATCACCCACGGCGTGCCGCGTCCGGGCCAGGGCGAGGGCGTCGTCACCGCCGATCGTCTGGTGGCCGGCGGGCAGGTCGAGGTTCGCCTTCGGGTCGGTGAGAGGTTCGTCGAGGTCGACGGTGATCCCGTCGAGCGCGTCGACGATCGCTGAGAATCCGTCGAAGTCGACGTTGATGAAGTGGTCGACGCGCACCCCGGTGAGTTCCTCCGCCGCTGACACGGAGCAGGCCGGCCCCGCATTGAGGGCCGAATTGATCATCCCGTGCGTGGCCGCCGACGCGCCGTGGCCGGTGTCGTCGCAGGCGGGAATGTCCATAATCGTGTCACGTGGGATCTGCACGGCGTCGATCCGGCCGCCGTCGGCGGCGACGTGAGCGAGGATCATCGCATCGCTGCGCGCACCCTCGGCACTGCCGAAACCTTGCGCCGAGGAGGTCCCGGAGTTGGCGCCTTCACCTGTGCCCGAATCATCTGAGGCGTCCTTCGCCGAGTCGAGATCGCGAGTATCGGATCCGATGATGAGGACGTTCGTCTCATCCGTGAGCTTCTCCGGAACGTCGCCGCCGTGGGCGCGCAGCGGGGACGAGGTGATATTCGCGCCGAGGTTGTGCACCGCCATCGCGATCGTCACGGGAGCGCCGATGATGAGGACCGCAGCCACGGCGACGAAAGTGCGCCGGCGCCGGTACTTCGCGGCAAGTCGTCGCTGTCGGCGGGGTCCTGGCGGCGGTGTTTCTCGGTTGTCCACGATTCGGGTGCTCCTGCATCCGGGGTCACGGCGGATTGCATACAAAACGGAATGTATCCAATCCTAAACACCTGCCCGAGCGAGTGCACATCGCTGTGTTCCATCTCTCGACTGAAATCATTCGGCCGGAATCACCCGCAGAGCGATCACTCTGTTAAGCTGGAATCGTTCTCGCGCAGAAATGTGCGGAGCAGATGGTGTCTCAAGAGCAGGTAGATTCGCTCGTCACCATGTGTTTGCCCGTCGGCGCGTGTCTGCCTTCCGCGCCCCTCATGATTTCCCAATTCAGTCGTTTGACGACTTCCGTCCGCACTTTCGAGTGCATGATCGAAACCGAGTATCCCCGCGATTTCGTCCGAGACAGAGACCTCACATCAGAGAACTCATCCTCACCAGCGATTCCGAGTCCTCGGTTCACCCACAGATTTTCGTTGGATCTGCGTCTGAAGATCCAGTCCAGCCAGCGGGAAAGCCGGATCCAGCATTGGGTTCGACCATCACGATCGCAGCAGCGGTCATCAGTTAAAAAATAAGGATACAAAGATTATGGCAACAGGTACCGTGAAATGGTTCAACGCGGAAAAGGGTTTCGGATTCATCCAGCCTGACGACGGTTCGGCTGACGTGTTCACCCACTTCTCCGCGATCGAAGCCACCGGCTACCGCGAGCTCACCGAGGGTCAGAACGTCGAGTTCGACTCGGAGATGGGCTCCAAGGGCCTGCAGGCGACCCGCGTCCGCGGCCTCTGAGACTCTTTGAGAGTCTCACCTAGAGACTTCTGAGATTCACCAGCGACCCTGCGTTCACCCATTTGGTGTGAACGCAGGGTCGCTTTCATCCCTCCCCAATTACTACCCGACGGCGGCTCAGCAACTTGGCGCGAGGTTGCTGAGCCGCCGTCACCGGCGTTGACAGGCACCCTTGCTCTATTTAGAGTCGGTGCCAACGACCGTGAACCCTGACTATGGAGGAGCGATGAAGCACTCGGTACTCACCCGTTGGATCGTCGCATTCATCCTGCTCGCCGCCGCCTGCATACTGAGCTCCCAGACGGCCCCGTTCCATGACTTTGCCGCGTTTCTGTGGTTCTTCGCCCTCGTACTCATGATCACAGCCACGACACTCGCGGTCATCCGTGAACGCCGGTGACGCCGATCTGGCTGAACACTCCGGCAGCTCCAGGCACATCGCCCCGCCCGGTTATCCTGAACTCATGCCGCCCCGCAACACTCCTCGTCTGCACCTGCGGGAGATGACCGACGACGATCTCGATGAGATGGCCGCCCTCCTCGGCGATCCGCGAGTGATGGAGTATTACCCTCACCCCAAAGACCGCACCGAGGCGGCTGAGTGGATCCGCTGGAGCCGGCGCAGCTATGCCGAGCACGGGTTCGGACTGTGGCTCGTCGAAACCCGGACCGGAGAATTCATCGGCGACTGCGGCCTCACCTGGCAGACCGTCAATGGCATCCCTCACCTCGAGGTCGGCTACCACGTCAAGGCTGCGGCCCAAGGCAAGGGATTCGCCACCGAGGCGGCGCGGGCCTGCGTCGATCACGCCCGTGATCTCGCCGTCAGTCCCGTCCTCGTCGCCGTCATCCACCACGACAACCGGCCGTCGCAGCGAGTGGCCGAGAAGCTCGGAATGCACCGCAACCCCGACCTCCGACACAAGTCCCCGGTCCATGACGTGTTCTCACTGGACCTGTGATCTCCCTAATTGCTACCTGACGG